>USBP01000317.1 GCA_900552985.1 uncultured Oscillospiraceae bacterium | reverse complement strand
GCTTCCCACTGCGCGTAGAGTGCCTCCTGCCGCTCGTGCAGGACGGCGAGCCGCTGCGTCAGTTCCAGCACCTTTTCATAGTTGGCCGCAGTCTCCGGCTGCTCCAGCTGGGCGTTCAGGGCGGCGGATTCCGCATCAATCGCATCGATCTCCCGCTCACAGCGGGAGATGCGGCCTGCGAGCTTCCGCCGCTCGCTCTCCCGCTCCTTGCGCAGCTTATAGTCGTTGGGTTTGCCGGTCTGAGTTTTCAGGGCGGGCTGCTGCTCCAGCGCCTTCACGTAATCATCATATCCGCCGAGATATTCCTTCACTCCGTCGTGAGTCAGGTGCAGCACACGGTTGGCCAGCTTGTTGATAAAATACCGGTCATGCGACACGACCAGCAGCGTCCCCTCATAATCCGCAAGCGCATCCTCCAGCGCCTCACGTGAGGAGATATCCAGGTGGTTGGTCGGCTCGTCGAGCAGCAGCAGGTTCGCCCCGGAGAGCATCAGCTTGAGCAGCGCCGTACGCGCCTTCTCGCCGCCGCTGAGCTCCCGCACCAGCTTGTATACATCCTCCCCCTGGAAAAGGAAGGCCGCCAGCGCCGAGCGCACCTGCGTCTGCGTCATGGCTGGGTAGGTATCCCAAACCTCGTCCAGCACGGTTTTTTCTGGGTGCAGCCCGGCCAGGCCCTGATTGAAATACCCCACCTGCACATTTGTCCCAAAGGTAAAGCGGCCGCAATCCGGCGGGGTTTTGCCTAACAGCACACGCAGCAGCGTTGTCTTCCCGCAGCCATTCGGCCCGAGGAGAAACGCCCGGTCGCCGCGCCGGATATGCAGCTCCACACTGGCAAACAGCCGCTTGCCCGCAAAGGATTTGGCAAGCCCGGAAGCAAGCACCACATCGTTACCGCTGACCATGCGCGGCTGGAAGGAGAGCCGCACGCTTGCAAGCTCTGCCTCCGGGATTTCCAGCCCGGCTTTCATGCGCTCAAGCATTTTCTCCTTGCTTTCCGCAGTGCGGATATTTTTCTCCCGATTCCATTGCCGCTGCTGGGCGATGATCCCCTCGATGCGCTTGATCTCCCGCAGGGAGTGCTCATAGTGCTTTTGCGGCCCCTCCCGCTCCTGCCGCTTAAACTGCTGGTAGGCGGTGTAGCCGCCTTTAAATTGCTTTAAACGCCCGTGCTCCAGCTCCATGGTGCGGTTGGTCACGCGGTCAAGAAAATAGCGGTCGTGTGAAATAATCAGCGCCGCGCCTGTGAAGTCGCGCAAAAATCCCTCCAGCCACTCCACGCTTTCAATATCCAGATGGTTGGTCGGCTCGTCGAGCAGCAGCAGGTTCGCCCCGGAGAGCAGCAGCTTGCCAAGGCTTAGCTTAGATTTCTGCCCGCCGCTCAGGCTACCACAGGGCCGGCCGAATTCATTTTCCGGGAAGCCGAGGCCCATCAGCGCCGCACGGGTGCGGCTGCGGTAGGTAAGCCCCCCCATGCGCTCAAACTGCTCGTTAAGGGCCTGCTGGCGGTCGATGAGCGCACTGAGCTCGCCCTTGCCCGCCTCCAGCCGCCGCGTGGTTTCGCCGAGCTCACGCTCCACCTGCATCACATCCGCGAACACGGTGAGCATCTCATCGTAGAGGCTGCGGGCATCGTCCGCGCAGGCATGCTGCTCCAGGTAGCCCACACGTGCCTGGCGGGAGAGAAACAGTTCCCCTGCCGACGGCTCCATCTCCCCGGTGATTAACCGGAACAGCGTGGTTTTTCCCGCGCCGTTGACGCCGATGAGGCCAACGCGCTCCTGTTCGCCGATCTCGAAGGAGACGCCGTCAAACAGTGTCTTCTCCCCAAAGCTGACATTTAAATTGTAAGCATGTAAATATGCCATTGCTAATAACACCATTTCCATTCCAGACTGTCTGTTATCATAGCATGTTTCCGGCTGTGAGGCAAGCGGATCAGATTTCAGGCATTAGACGTCAGACGTGGTTTTTGCCTCTGTAGCAGATGGCTAAAAATTCTAGCCGCTAAAACGCTTTCTGTCACCGCTTTTGAGACAACCGCTGTTGGATCCCACATCTGATATCTGGTGTCTGAAATCTGAGGTCTGACTTGACAAATACAGCGGATATGAGTATAATGTAAATAGAGAGTGACACTACCGCTCAGGCGTTAGCGTCCCCATGGTTTTAGACTAGCTGCAACCCATTGAGGAGCGGATGGCAGCTAGTCTTTTTCATTACGAAAAGACACAATGGTGAACAAAACGATGCTCAGCATATATGCCAAGATCACTAAGTACTCCATTTGCATCACCTCCTCCCTGCATCAGACCGATGCAAAGGGGTGGAGACGCTAAACTGCCTGCCAAAACGGTAGTGTCACGCTTTTATTATAGCAATAAATCACATTTTGTCAAACTGGATTTTAGACTGTGGAAATTGGATGTTGGACTTGATGTTATTGAGGCCTCTGCCTCAGAGGCAGAAGCCTTGCTGTTCTCTCATCTGAAATCTGACGTCTGAAAGCTGGCATCGAACTGGCCCCCGCGGGCCG
>USBP01000316.1 GCA_900552985.1 uncultured Oscillospiraceae bacterium | reverse complement strand
CAGCGTCTCTCCGTTCAGATACCGGCTCACGGCAAAAAACGTGCCGCTCTCCATGCTCCTGCGCACTTCGGCCACCGTATTTTCCGGCATGAGGTGAACGGTATAACCGCAATCTACCACATCAAGCTGATGCGCGTCGCTGGTGGCAAAGCCCCAGACATTCCGCCCGTAGGGCACCACAAGCTGGAGCACGTTATCCCATAAAATCCGATCGTTTGCCGTGCGCACATCCTTTTTGCTGTTAATATCGAAGCCGAGGCAGGAATCGTACTTCACAAACAGGCTGGCGAATTTGGAAACAATCTTCGGATCGCTCGATTTTGCCGCGTCATACCGCGCGCCTGTCCATTCGCCGGGGTGGTTGATTACCGTCAGGCCGCCGAGCGCGTCAATGTTTTTAACAACGGTCTCGTAATCGCCGTCCACCCCCATTTTTCCCTGCCCCCAGTCGGCAAAGAAGCTGTTGACGTGGTTGTTGTTGGGCACGGCGGCGTTTTGCTCTGCCGCCAACGGCACCCGGGTCATACCGCGCCCGCCGCGGTCCGTCCCGGCGGTAATCTCCGCATAGCGCTCCTCCGTCAGCGGCGTAGGCAGTTTCCCTTTTGTACGGTTAATGGTAAACAGGCTGAAAAGCGGCACAATCTGCGGGCGTTGATCCCAGCCGCGATCCACCACGCCGTGATCCGTCATCGCCAGGATGTCATATCCAAGCTGGTAGTGGTATTCGATCATCTCATCGAAATCCACCTCTCCGTCGCTTGCAATCGAGTGTGTGTGCAGGTTGGCCTTGTACTGCTCCCAGTTGTCCCAATCCACTGAGGCATAGGGCGACTCGATCGTGTAGTGCCGGGCCTGTGATGCGCCGGCAGATACCATACTGCTGCCAGCGATCAGAGAAACGCCAAGCAGGATGGATACAACCTTTTGCAGGCATTGAAAGCGCATGTGATTTCCTCCTCTCAATTTTTATGGTATCAGTGTATCATGTGCGGCTCAAAAAGTAAATAGTATTTATAAATTTCGCAGCGATTTTTGAAAAACCTCTATACAAACCGCAAATTATCTGTATAATGGAACTCGTAGTGAAAAGATCATAAAAATGATTTTACCGGAGGGGGAACGAACATGCTCAATCAACCGCAAATTGGCCGTATGCTCAAAAAGCTTGAGCGCTTTGAACATACGCTGGAGCACTATTATTTTGAAACGGTAGGAGAGATGGCCATGCGCGCCTACTCCACCGATGGCAGCCATCATGAAATACCGGCGGACAGCCTGTTTCAGCCTGTAGAAAAGGGCTGGCAGTGGGGCGGAGAAGGCGCCTACTGCTGGTTTAAAGGGGAATTCACCGTGCCGGAGGCGCTGGCGGGGCGAGATTTGTTCCTGCGGCCGCACTGCACGGGGTATGAATCCCTGCTTTGGGTGGACGGCGTGCCGTTTGGCGCCTTTTGCAACAAGATCCTCGCGGGCGGCCACGGCAACCATTTTTGCGACCTTATCCGAAAAAATGCGCGGGCAGGCGAGACCATTTCCATCGCGCTGGAATCCTATGCCGGTCACTATGTGATGGGAACCGCACCATTGGAAGAAGCGGAGCGCGACCCCCGTTTGTATACCTATGAGGATGCAGAAATCTGTGTGAAAAATGACGAGATCATCAGCTTTGCCTTTGACCTGCGCACGGTTTACCAGCTCGTGGATGTTCTGCCGCAATCGAGCTTCCGCCGCGGCGATTTGATCGAAGCGCTGACCCGCGTGCATGAGCTGGTCTATTATGACCCGGAGAATGTTTCGCGGGAGGAGTTCCTTTCTGCGCTGCGGCAGGCGCAGCCTTATTTGCGGCAGGCCCTGGCGGTGCGCAATGCGGAGAGCGCGCCCTTTGCCGGGCTGATCGGCCATTCGCACATGGATACAGCCTGGCTGTGGCATATCGGTGAGACGGTGAAGAAATGCGCGCGCACCTATTCCAACCAGATGAGCCTGATGGAGCAGTATCCGGAATACACGTTTATCCAAAGCTCCTCCTATCACAGCGAGGTGATCCGCAGGAATTATCCTGCCTTGTTTGCGCAGATACAGCGCCGCGTCCGTGAAGGGCGGTATGAGCCCAACGGCGGCGTCTGGGTGGAGTGCGACTGCAATATCACCTCCGGTGAATCCATGATCCGGCAGTTCCTGTGGGGCCAGCGCTTTACGCGCCGCTATTTCGGCTACACCTCCAACTGTTTCTGGCTGCCGGATACCTTCGGTTACAGCGCCGCGATCCCGCAGATCATGAAGGGCTGTGGAGTTGATTATTTCCTGACGACCAAGATTCAGTGGAACGATACCAACGCTTTCCCTTATGATACGTTTTACTGGCAGGGCATCGACGGCACGAAGGTGTTCACCCACTTTAATAAAACGCATATCTGGCCCGATGCACAGGATATTTATCATTATACCGTTGAGAGCGAAGAGGGCGACGTGGTGCGCCAGAAGCAGGTCTCCCATATGCGCCTGATCTCCTATGGCTTTGGAGACGGCGGCGGCGGCCC
>USBP01000315.1 GCA_900552985.1 uncultured Oscillospiraceae bacterium | reverse complement strand
TCTTAGGAGAATTTGCTGGACCGTCACCCTTATGATCTGAGCGGCGGAGAACAGCAGCGCGCGGCCTTTGTCTCACTTTTGCTGCGCCGGCCCGAGATGCTTCTGCTTGACGAGCCCACAAAGGGACTCGACCCGGAGGCCAGGCGCTCCTTTGGTGAGACGCTTCGCCGGCTCTCTATGCCGGTTTTGCTTGCCACACATGATATCCTGTTTGCAGCCACGTTTGCCAGCCGCTGTGCCATGCTGTTTGATGGTTCTATTGCCGACGCCGCGCCGCCGCACCGCTTTTTTCAGGGGAGCCGCTATTATACGACTGCGGTTGGGCAGGCGCTTTCTCCCCTGGGCAGCGATGCAATTTTATGGGAGGATGTGCAAAAGCTATGCGGGCGAGAAGCGTAGGGCTGGCGTTCGGCGGCGTTTGTCTGGCGGCGGCGCCCCTGCTTTTGCTTTTATGGGATCAGGGCAATTTCCTGCCGGCGTTGCTCGTGGCAGTGTGCGGCACGCTGCTGCTGCTCCTCTTCAGCTTTGAGCGAAGCCGCGCCAGTGCACAAAAGGTGGTGCTTATTGCGCTGATGGCCGCCGTTGCCTGCGCCGGAAGGGTTTTGTTTGCAGGGATACCAAGCGTACAGCCCTCCTCTTTTTTGATGATACTGACCGGGCTTGTGTTCGGTCCGCAGGCAGGCTGTATGACAGGGGCCATGACGGCATTGGCCTCCAATATGCTGCTCGGGCAGGGGCCATGGACAGTGTGGCAAATGGCGGCATGGGGCTTGATGGGCCTGCTCTCTGGCCTGCTGCGCCGGGGGCTGAAAAAGCATTTGCCGCTGCTGAGCGTCTACGGCTTTCTCTGGGGATTTTTATTCGGCTGGATTATGAATCTTTGGACGGTGTCCGGCGGCTTTTTTGGGGCGTTTTCCCTGCGCGCGGTTCTGGCGGCGTGCGCGGCCTCCTTCCTGTTTGATTTAGCACACGCCGTGTGCAATCTGGTTTTGCTTTTGCTGTTGGCAAAGCCGTTTTTGCGGAAGCTGGAAAGGATTGGGGTGAAATACGGCTTGCAGCCGGAGCAGAAAAGGGATAGAAATGCCGTTCCCGGCGAAATGGACTTGCGTTCCGTGCAGCGCTCCGGTAAAATGAAAGAACGGTAGCATGAATTTTGGCAGTGTCCCGGCGGCCCTGCGGAAAGAAGTGTATGCGATGACTGCCCGGACACGGGAGGCTCTTTCTATCGCGCTGCGTGTGTGCGTTGCGCTCCTGATTTTTTTCATCATCCTTTTCAATTATGACCGCCTGACCAATTTGGATGTGCGGGCGCTTGTGGCGCTCGCGCCGGATTTTGCCTCAGCGGTGGCTGTGCTGCTGGGCGTTTATCTGGTCAAATCCGTGCTGTTTGTGGTTCCCGCGTCGCTGATCTATATTTCAATCGGCATGGCGTTTGATTGGCCGGTGGCCTGCTTGATCAGTTTGACCGGGATTCTGCTGGAGGTCTGCGTAACTTATCTGCTCGGGCGCTTTCTGGGCGGCGACCGTGTGGAGAGGCTGCTGCGCAAAAAGAAGGGCGGGAAAAAGCTTTTAAGCCTGGATTTGCAGGATAAGGCCGGTTTTATTTTTTTGATCCGGCTTGTGCCCGCTTTTCCGATTGATTTTACCAGCCTCTTTTTTGGCGCGTTTACAAAACCGCGCAGGTTCTTCATGTATGCGCTGATGTCGCTGTTGGGGCTTGCGCCCCGTGTGATCGCCTTTACCATTGCGGGGGATCAGATTTATGACCTGATTCCGATGCGGCTGATTATCACGGTGTGCCTGGTGGGCATTCCCGTGGGAATCATCCTCTATTTAATCCGGCGAATACGCCGCCGGAACCGACCGGAGGAAAAATAGCGAAAACTGTACGGAATGTGGACAAACTGCTTGCGGCTGCAAACGGGATGCTGTATAATGAAAAAAACGTCGGTTTGATAAAAAATAGACAATCACAGGAGGGGAAGGCCCCTTCCTGTATAGAAAGGATGATTTTTATGGCGAATATCATTGCAAGCCCCACAAGGTATATTCAGGGGAAGGGTGAACTGCGCCAGCTGCGGCAGCATGTTGAGATGCTCGGTAAGAAGCTGTTCATTCTTACGACGGCTTCCGGAAGGCAGCGCGTAGAGGGAGCAATCAGCGAGAGCTTGGCAGGCTCAGAATGCGAGTGCGTTTATGAACCGTTCCACGGCGAATGCTGCCAAAGCGAAATTGATCGCGTAGTGGCCAGCTTCCGGGAATCGGGCTGCGATCTGATGGTAGGCATCGGCGGCGGAAAGACGCACGATACCGCCAAGGCCGCCGCCCATTATGCCGGCTGCCCGGTGGTGATCGTGCCGACCATCGCTTCTACTGACGCCCCTTGCAGCGCGCTTTCCGTGATCTATACAGACGATGGCGTGTTTGAGCGCTATCTTTTCCTGCCGGCGAGCCCCAATGTGGTGCTGGTGGATACGGAGATCGTCAGCCAGGCCCCTGCCCGCCTGCTGGTTTCCGGCATGGGGGATGCGCTTGCCACCTAT
>USBP01000314.1 GCA_900552985.1 uncultured Oscillospiraceae bacterium | reverse complement strand
CTGTCCCATGGCCTTGCACGTTCTTTCATATTCCGGCGTTCCTGCGGAAAGGTGGATTGGCTCTCCCCAAGGGAAAGCGTTACCTCTGCTCTTTTCTTCTATAATATAGCCGCTGAAACGCTTTGACGACTTCCACAATCGGCAGGATCATAAACGCCAGCAGCATCGCTTCAAAATATTCTGCCGCCGTCAGCGGAACAAGACGGAAGGCCTCCGCCAGGAAGGGCACGTAGATCACCGTTGTCGTCAGTAAAACGGAAAGCGCCATCGCGCCGTAAAGCACCCAGTTGTGGCTGCCGCGCGCACCCATCGCCAAAACGGAGCCGTGTTGCGAGCGCATGTTAAAAGCATGGAACACCTCGCACATGGAGAGCGTCAAAAAGGCCATCGTAATCGCATGGTTATGCAGGCCCGTCGCGTCATCCACATTGTTGTAACCGAGCGCATAGGCGAAGATCGTCTGTACTGCGATCAAAATGCCCTGATAAAGCAGCTCGGGGCCCATACCTCCCGCAAAAACACCATCTGCGGCATTGCGCGGCCTACGCTTCATCAGGTCGCGTTCCCCACGCTCCATGCCAAGCCCCACCGCCGGGATGCTGTCCGTAATCAGGTTGATCCACAGCAGATGGACCGGCAGCAGAATGGTAAACGGCCCGCCCGTCAGCGCTCCAAGCCCGATGGTAGCCACCAGGATGCACAGCACCTCGCTGAGATTGGAGGAGAGGAGGAACTGGATCGTCTTGCGAATATTATCATAGATTCGCCTGCCCTCTTCTACTGCGGAGACGATGGTGGCAAAATTATCGTCCGTTAGCACCATATCGGCTACGTTTTTGGTCACGTCCGTCCCGGTCACGCCCATGCCAATACCGATATCCGCCGTTTTGATTGCAGGCGCGTCGTTAACGCCGTCGCCCGTCATCGCCGTGACCATGCCGCGTTTTTTCCATGCGTTGACAATACGCACCTTATGCTCCGGCTGAACGCGGGCATAAACGCAGTAGCGCTCCACCTGATTTTCAAAGGTTGCGTCATCCATTTCACTCAACTGCGCGCCGGTGATCGCCTGGCCTGCATCCTGCGCGATACCAAGCTCTTTGGCGATTGCCACAGCGGTATCCAGATGGTCGCCCGTGATCATAATCGGCCGAATTCCCGCGCCGCGGCATTCCTCCACCGCAGCCTTCACCTCCGGCCGGACGGGATCGATCATGCCGGCCAGGCCAATAAACACAAGCTCCTGCTCGAGCGCCTCCGGCTCCATAGAGCCCGGCAAGCGCTCATACCGGCGGCAGGCAGCGGCCAAAACACGCAGCGCCTGATCCGCCATCGCCTTATTCTGACGCAGAATCTCCTCCCGTTTATCCGCCGTGAGGGCAACCGCCCTGCCGCCCTCCCAAACCTGTGTGCAGCGGCTGAGCACCACATCGGGCGCGCCCTTGGTATATTGTATGATTTTGCCCTGGCTATCCTGATGAAGCGTGGACATCATCTTCCGCATGGAATCAAACGGCGCCTCGCCCACGCGCGGGGCCGCCTGCTGCAACTCATTTTTATTGAGCCCCAGCTTTAGCCCATAGGCAACAAGCGCAGCCTCCGTAGGCTCGCCCGCCACGCTCCCGTCTGCTTTCACCTGCGCATCCGTACAGAGCGCCATGGCGGTGGCAAGCAGTGGTTCATCGGATCCATAATGCTCTACGACCGTCATCTTATTTTGTGTGAGCGTGCCGGTCTTATCCGAGCAGATGATCTGCGCGCAGCCAAGCGTCTCCACAGCGGTCAGCTTGCGAATGACGGCGTTGCGCTTGGACATATTTGTCACACCGATGGAAAGCACAATCGTCACCACCGCAGCCAGTCCCTCCGGGATCGCGGCAACCGCAAGGCTGACGGCGATCAGGAAGGTATCAAGCACCGCCTGCAAATGAAAGTCATGCCCGCGCAGCAGGCCGAAGGCGAATACAAACACGCAGATGCCCAGCACCAGCCAGGTCAGGATTTTGCTCAGCTGCGCCAGCTTTTTTTGCAGCGGCGTCTGGCCATCCTCTGCCTGCGTGATGGCCGTGGCGATCTTGCCCATCTCTGTGCGCATGCCTGTCGCGGTGACGACTGCCTTCCCGCGCCCGTAGGCAACGGTGCTGCCCATGTAGGCCATGTTTTTGCGGTCGCCCAGCGCCACATCCCGGCCCTTGGGCACAAGCCGCTCCACCAGCTTGCTCACCGGCACGCTTTCGCCTGTCAGAGCAGATTCCTCCACCTTCATGCTCGCGCATTCAAACAGCCTGCAATCCGCCGGCACGGCGTCGCCCGCCTCCAGCACGAGCACATCGCCCACCGCGATTTCCTCGCTTTTTACAGTGACCTGTTCGCCGTCCCGCAGCACCTTGCTGGTGGCCGCCGCCATCTTCTGGAGCGCCTCGATGGCCTTTTCCGCCTTGCTCTCCTGGTATACGCCAAGGATGGCGTTGAGCAGCACCACGGCCAGGATGATGATCACATCCGCATAGCCGCCCTCCTCGTGGCCGAGCGCGGCCGTAATGGCGG
>USBP01000313.1 GCA_900552985.1 uncultured Oscillospiraceae bacterium | reverse complement strand
CGAGAACCCCGATGGGAATCAGGCCATGGACGCCCAGAAGCAAAACGGTTTTAAATTTGCTGACATGATCCCTCACTGCGTCAAGGTGGACGGCAAAGGTGATGATAAATCCGATCTTTACAAGCTCTGAGGGCTGAAAGTAAAAAACCTTTAGATCCAGCCAGGAGCGGGCATCCTGTCTGGCATTTGGCGCAACACCCCAGACGAAAAGCGCGCACATGATAAGGATGCAAAACAGCGCGATCAGCGGCCACAGCCGGATGATTACCTCATAATCCAAAAAGGAAATCACCAGGCAGAGCAGCAGGCCCATGCCGACCGCCATCAGCATCGTGCGGAGATCCGGCGGGATTGCCGTCGTAGATCCGCTCTTTGTCGCACTGTAAACGAGCAGCATCCCAAATGCGGATGCGCAAAGGCAGAGGAAAAACAGCAGTTTATCCGTCTCCCTGAAATAAAGCTTGAACCAGCTGCGGAATTTCTGCATTGCATCGCCTCCGAAAAGCATTGTTTCTGCATGGTCCGCCATTTGGCGATTCAGCCAAACAGGGCGTCAAATAAAGCGTCCTGTTCCCGCAGATGCACCACATAGCCGACCGGGATCTGATTGCCTGTGGCTGCGATCACCGATTTGGCGCCGGACTCTCCGAACGCGCCGCAGAGCTCAATGCAATCCACTTCGTTTGCGGCCAGCTCTTTTGCCACCGCACAGGCCTCTTCAAGGCTGGATACACCGATGATCTGCGCCGCTTCGTTCTCAAAGCAGGCACGATCCTGTAGCGAGGTAAAATCCCCCATAATAAGGTAGGCGAATTTCATGCTTCGCTTCTTCCCTCCTGATAAACAATTCGCATGGGGGAGATTTACAGCTCGCCGTTTTCAATAGCCGTAATCTGATCGACACGCCGCTGATGGCGCCCGCCTTCAAACGGAGTATCAAGGAATACGTCAACGAGTTCCAGCGCAAGGCCGGGGCCGATGACACGCTCGCCGAGGCACAGCATATTCGCATCATTGTGCAGACGGGTATATTTCGCGCCAAAATAGTTGGAGCAGCAGGCTGCCCGAATCCCCTTGACCTTATTGGCTGCAATTGAAATGCCGATGCCCGTGCCGCAGCAGAGAATGCCCTTTTCACAGCTTCCATCTGCCACCGCGCGCGCCGTTTCTGCGGCGATAGGCGCATAATCCACAGATTCGGTGGAATCCGTGCCAAAGTCGCGGTACGCAATCCCGCGCTCCTCCAAATGCTTTTTAATTGCCTCCTTCAAGTGATAACCGCCGTGGTCGGCGCCAAGTGCGATCATGATTCATTCCTCCATCTTATTCATTGTGTTGTTTTTTTTGCAGCTCCCGCTCCGCCTGCGGCATGCGCAGGTAAGTGGGCGCCAACTGATCTGAGGGAATCCCACCGCCGCTGAGCAGCTTCTCCTGCGCCAGCAGCGCAGCGCAGCCAGCACGCTGATACCGCTCATGCACGGCCGCCAGCCTGCTGCCGGGGAGCTGCCCGCCGATCGCCTCAAAGCAGAGCGCCCCTCCATCCCCCGCGAAAACGACCGGCTCCGCCCTCCCGGCCAGAAGAGCCGGAAGCTCGCTGATTTTCAGTGCTGCATCCTCCGTCAGGCGGGAGAGCTTTCCTCCATGGCAGGCGAACAACGCCGTATAAACCTGCGCGCAGCGCGCATCCATTGCGGCGCAAACCGTACAATCCTGCCCAACCATCCCGTAAGCGATGACCTCCAGCGTGGAAAGCGGGACACAAGGCTTATCAAATGGGAAAGCCAGGCCCTTGAGCGCCGCCACGCCAATGCGCACGCCCGTAAACGAGCCTGGACCGCAGGTCACGGCGAATGCATCCATTTCCCTAAGCTCCAGCCCGGCGCTGTGCAGCAGGTTTTGCACCAGGGGGAGCAGTGTCTGGCTGTGCGTCAGCCCCACGTTCAGGAAAGCCTCACCCAGCAGCCGGCCGTCCTCCGCGACCGCCGCGCTCGCAGCGCAGGCCGAGGATTCCAACGCTAAAATTTTCATGTGGGCGCACCGCCTTTCTCAATTGTGATGACACGCTCGTTATCCGCTCCGCCCCGTTGGAAGGATATCCGAATCGTCTCCTGCGGCAGCGCGCCCTCAATATTTTCGCTCCATTCAACGGCTAAAATTCCTCCTGCGTCCAAATAATCAAAAAATCCGGTAGAATACAGCCCGTCCCATGAGTTGACACGGTACATATCAAAATGATACAACGGCGGGACGCCGCCATATTCATGCACCAGGGCAAAGGTAGGGCTGGTAACCTCCGCATCAATCCCGAGCCCGCGCGCAAGCCCGCGGACAAAGGCGGTTTTACCCATGCCCATTCCGCCTGTGAATGCAATAACGCAGCCGCCATGCAGCGTTTTTGCAAGCGCTTCGCCCACCGCTTCAGTTTCCTCCACAGAGTGGGTGCGAATGGTTTGCATTGTTCTACCGCCCCTTTCATTTGAAAGTTCAGAGGTTATTATACCATTTCTTTTATAGTTTTCAAACCCTGAAAAATAGACGCCAGGTGTCAGATGACAGATATCA
>USBP01000312.1 GCA_900552985.1 uncultured Oscillospiraceae bacterium | reverse complement strand
TGGACGGCACAGAGATCGCCATTTCCGAATCTCAGGAGCGTATGGCTGTCGTTCTGGATCCGGCAGACGTAGAAAAATTCCTGGCATTTTCCGCAGAGGAAAACCTGGAGGCAACCCCGGTGGCCACTGTCAAGGAGGAGCCCTATCTGACCATGACGTGGCGCGGTGACAGGATCGTCTCGCTCAGCCGCGCGTTTCTCAACACCAACGGCGTCACGCAGCACGCGCAGGCGAAAATTGCCGCTGTGGACCCCGGGCAGAACTACCGTGCCGCCATCCCGGCGGAGCTGAAGGGAAAAACCAAGGCGCAGTCTCTGCGGGAAAACCTGGCCCGGTTGACGGTCTGCTCGCAGAAGGGGCTGGTGGAGCGGTTTGACTCCTCCATCGGCGCGGGTACGGTGCTCATGCCCTATGCAGGCAAATACCAGCTTACGCCGGAGGACGCAATGTGCGCGCGCATTCCGGTTTTAACCGGAGAGACAGATGCCGCCACTGTGATGAGCTATGGCTTTATTCCGGCGTTGAGCCGGTGGAGCCCCTTCCATGGCGCTGCCTATGCCGTCACGGAGGCGCTCGCAAAGGTGGCTGTCACTGGGGCGAAGCCCTTCACCGCCAGGCTCACCATGCAGGAGTATTTTGAGCGGCTGCATGATAAGCCGGAGCGCTGGGGTAAGCCCGCAGCGGCCTTGCTCGGCGCGCTGACCGCACAGCTGCACTTCCATGTGCCGGCCATCGGCGGGAAGGACAGCATGTCCGGCTCCTTCAACGAGCTTGATGTGCCGCCCACGCTGGTCTGCTTTGCCGTGGCGCCAACAAAGGCGAGCAAAACGGTTTCCTCCATCTTCAAAAAGAGCGGCTCCCGCGTGGCGCTTCTGCATCTGCCGGTGGATGATGAAACGCTGCTGCCGGATTGGGATAACGCCGCAGCCTTCCTCAACCGCGTCTCTGAACTGGTGGCCGACGGGCGCATCCTTGCCGCGAGCGTTGTGCGTGAGGGCGGCGCGGCGGCCAGTGTGTGCCGCATGGCGTTTGGCGATAAAATGGGCTTTCATTTTGCAGAGGGCCTGAGCGATGAAACGCTTTTCGCACCGGAATGTGCCTCCATCGTGGCGGAGCTGGCCGATGGTGTTTCCCTGGATGGCTTCCAATATACGGAGCTCGGCGTGACGGCGGACAATGGGATATTCCTCCTCGACGGCGAAAAAATCCCGGTGGATACGCTTATCGACGCGTGGACAGATACGCTGGAGCCTGTGTTCCCCACAAAGGCGGAGGAGCCTGCCATGGAGCAGGAAATTCCACTCTATACAGAGCGTTCCCACAGAGCGCCTGCGATCAGAGCGGCGAAGCCGCGCGTGGTGATCCCGGTTTTCCCGGGCACCAACTGTGAATATGATACGGCGCGCGCCTTTGAGCGCGCAGGCGCGCAGGCTGAGGTGACGATCATCCGCAACCTGAACGCGCAGGCAATCGAGGAGTCGATGGATGCGTTTGCAAAGCTGATCCGGCAGGCGCAGATTGTCATGCTGCCCGGCGGCTTCAGCGGCGGCGACGAACCGGATGGCTCCGGCAAATTCATCGCCACCACGCTGCGCAGCCCCCGCATCCGCGAAGCGGTGACCGAACTGCTTGACAACCGCGACGGCCTGATGCTCGGCATCTGCAACGGCTTCCAGGCGCTGATTAAGACGGGCCTCGTGCCCTATGGCAAGATCACCGATACGCAGGAAAAGGATCCCACGCTCACTTTCAACAATATCGGCCGCCACGCCTCCTGCATGGTATACACGCGCGTGACAAGCGTGAAATCCCCATGGCTGGCGGGAACAGAGGCTGGCGAGGTGTTTACAACGCCCGTTTCCCATGGCGAGGGCCGTTTCGTGGCGGATGAGGAAACGCTCCGCCGCCTGATTGCAAACGGCCAGGTTGCCACCCAGTATGTCGACCTCAACGGCAACCCCACCGGGGATATCCGCTTTAACCCGAACGGCTCCGTTTGCGCCATTGAGGGCATTACAAGCCCGGATGGCCGCGTATTCGGCAAGATGGCGCACATTGAGCGCATGGGTGAGAACCTCTATAAAAATGTGCCCGGCGAGAAGGATCAGAAGATCTTTGCCTCCGGCGTGGCGTATTTTAAATAAAAGACTTATGGAAAGGGCATGATCCTTGTGAAATATGCAGTTGTTCTCTATGACGGCATGGCGGATTATCCTGTGCCTGCGCTCGGCGGCAAAACGCCGATGATGCTGGCCAAAAAACCGCTGTTTGATTCGCTTGCCCAGCGCGGCGAGGTGGGGCTTGTGCGCACGGTGGCTGAGGGCCTGACCCCGGGCAGCGACGTCGCCAACCTCAGCGTGATGGGCTACGACCCGAAAAAATATTACACCGGCCGCTCCCCGCTGGAGGCCGTCAGCATGGGCGTTGACCTGGCGGAGACAGACGTCGCCTTCCGCTGCAACCTCGTCACCCTGTCGGACGAAGCGGACTACACGCAGAAAACCATGGTGGATTACTGCGCGGGCGATATTTCGAGCGAGGAGGCTGCCGAGATCATCAAAACCGTGCAGGAGCA
>USBP01000311.1 GCA_900552985.1 uncultured Oscillospiraceae bacterium | reverse complement strand
TGCCTTCCTGCACGCTGCCGGGCGCAGTTCCTTGTAAGAGTCAATTATACATGTTTTAGTTTTAATTGTAAAATTATATGATATGACAAAATATTAATCTAAAAAATATATAAAATGCAAATATACTTTTCCCATTATTATGAATATAATATAGTTGTAAACCAGTATCTGTTTGTTCTTTACTGTTTTTGCTTTTCATACAGGAATCTCTAAAGAAAGGAGTTGATTCCAATGGGTTTCTTTGTGGGCAATCCGGCGTTTACGTTTTCAAAAACAGATTTTTATTAGAAAGGATTGGCGCAAAATGAAAAAAGCACTCTCTATTCTCCTCACAGTAGTGCTCCTGCTCTGCTCGTTCAGCTGCATTATGCCCACATATGCGTCATATTTGGCCAAACAGGAATTGAATCTGGCGCAGTACACAATAGAGGATATTGCAAACATGCCGAAAGATGAATTCTATCAGTTATTGGCGGACTTTGAGCGTGTTTACGATCCATATGGCACATATGACACAGATCCCATTATGGCAGATATCATAGCAGCCGAAGAAAATTCCGGCGACCCACAGATTTCTCCGCAATGGGAGGGTGGCGACCCAGAAGGTGAAGAAGAGGGGGATGCAGGCACACATTCAATGCTAACCTTACAAGCAATACAAGTTTTAGTTAATGACCTCGGCTTTTTATATGAAAATACTGGTACTGGCATCGGAGAAAATATCGTAGCCTCTTTTGCAATATGTCTTTCATCTATGATGCCTGACAAAGATGAAAATGAAAACGTGTTTGAAGGCCACTTTTATCATGCTGTTGACGGCGATAGCTGGACAGGGTCAACCACAAACACTGCGCTTACAAATTGTCGGAATCACTATGAGTTTGCAGTTTTTTACGCAAAACGCAATGAAGATGGTATGCTGTGCGACGCGATCGGCCGTGCAATGCACTATATTCAAGATGTAAGCCAGCCCCATCATGCAGCAAACATTATATACGTTCCCATACTCCAGCCTGCCCATAAGGAGTTCGAAGAATATGTCAATGATAACATCGATAAGTATGTCGCAAGAATAACCTCCATCAACAGCGCCAGCTTTGGTTCCAACCTAACTTATAGTACGGCAGCCGGTCGGACGATAGACTTTCTGGTGAAGGATGCTGCAAATAAAGCTTATCAGTATCGCAGCTATGTGAATAGTGTATTGAACCAATCAAAATGGGATTATGTCGCACAAAACGCTGTTCCCAACGCAATTGGTTATTCGGCGCTGCTCATGTATAAAATCATCAAAGATGCTGGCAGAACGTTTTACGAGGTGTGATTCAGATGGCATATAAAATCAAAAAGGGCTTCTTCTTTTTGCTAGCGATTTTTAACTGCCCGTATGTCCTTTATTGGTGCATTTATATCCCTGCAAATCTCTTTTCCCCCATCCGTTCCATATTAAAAAAGCTTGATCTTTGGTCCTGGTTTCACGGGGATACAGTCATAGGGCCGGCTGTTGTCGGAATGATTCTTTGCACCGTCTCCGCAGTGATATTCCTCATTTTTTACCGAAAGGAATGCAGCCTCTGCCCCAAGCTGATGCTCGCCTTCACAGGGGTGGTAATCTGCCGTACTTCTTCCGATATCTTAGGAGAAATAAACTACGCCCTGATCCGCAACATCGCAGGCAATGCCGCCACAATCTATCAGGCCGTACTTGTGTTTTATGCCCTGTTTGCCCTGACAACGCTTATCTGGCTCATCGTCTCCCTCGTTCAATACCCCAAGGCCCCTAAAAAGCAATCAGCCGCGTAGCCCGCACAAACATCCCGCCCGGCAGCGTGCCTGCTGCATTCTGCCGGAGGCAGTTTCTTTCAACAGCAGCAGTTTTGGTTCTATTCTAACTTACGCCACAACAGCTGACCATACAATAGATTATCTTGTACAGGAGGCGGCCAGAGAATCCTATCAATACCGCAACGATGTAAATAATGCGTTAGATCAATCGAATTGGGATGATGTCGCCAGGCATGCTGTTCCCAACGCAATCGGCTTCTCTGCACTCTTGATGTTCAAAGTGTTTGCCGAAGCAGGCAGACCGCTTTATGAGGTGTGATCCGCATGACAGCCTATCGGATAAAAAAAGTGCTCTACTTTCTGTTCTGTTGCATTGCCTTCCCTTTTTTGATTTACTGGTTTCTTTACGGCTTGGCTTATTCGTTTCAAGGCATAGAATCGTTGCTGAAGGTAATCGGCCTGTGGATGTGGTTCTCGGGGGATGCATTGCAGGCCCCTATCTTTGGAAGTTTCATTTTCCTTTTCCCAATTTCGATTGCGCTCTTCCTCTTTTACCGCAAAGAGTGCCCGCTTTTGCTAAAACTGATGCTTCTTTTTGTTGGGACGGTAACCAGCCTGACCTCATCCAGCGTATCCGGCGAACTGCTATGGAGCCAATTTCTCCCCGCAGCTGAAATTGTTCTATACAAAATTATCCTCGTGTTTTATGCCCTGTTCGCCCTGACAACGCTTATCTGGCTCATTGTCTCCCTCGTTCAATACCCCAAGGCCCCTAAAAAGCAATCAGCCGCGTAGCCCG
>USBP01000310.1 GCA_900552985.1 uncultured Oscillospiraceae bacterium | reverse complement strand
GAGCTCCTCAGCGGCCTCCATACTCGCGGCCTCAGCCATTAAACGAAGCCGCTTTCCGCTATGGGTCGGCGTAATCAAAAGACTACCCTCACGCCTGCTTAAAGTAAGGCCCTCCTGCGCGTTCGTTACTTCTTCTCCTCCGGCGGCAAGCAGTTCAGCCAGACGGGAGGGACGGATATCCACCTCAATGACCTGCCGGGCCACTGAAAAGTCCGGCAGCTCCGCCAGCAGCTGCCGAAGGGACATGCCGCGCTCCTTCAGAATGGACAACAGCTTCACCGCCATGAACAACCCGTCTCTTACCCAAATCTGTGAAGCGCTAACTGCCCTGGCGCGCGCATCACTGTTATCCGCAGGGCTGACCAGATAGCGCAGGATACGACGCTCATACCTTTGGGCAAGCGCATTGAGCAGATGCGGCGCATCATAGGGCAGCGCAACGTCATGGCCGCTCTGCAACTCATACAGAGTGCAAACCGCCAACAGGCGGTCATAATCCACAAGGCCCGTTTCCGGCGTACTCACGCTCAATTTGGTGCCGTGCCGGTTAACGTGAAGGCTCAAATCACCCTGTTTACACTCAAGCCTGCCAAGACAATCCCCAAGCAGCATCGTAATCCGGTCGTTTGCGCATTGCACACGGGCGCTCTGCCCAAGGAGCCCGCCCGGCGCCATACGGCACAGCTCCTGCTGATACATCATTTGGATACTGCTCATATCAGAGACGTCCCGGCAATTTTCGCTACCGCAGCGATTAAATTCCCCTTTGGAAAACCGTGCTTCGAGCTCACGCTCCAGCCCTCTGGAAACCGGCAGCCCGCCTTCGCCGCAGATGCGGATACCCGCCTTTTCTCCGCCGGTGACAAACAGGCCCACGCCAAGCCCACAAAAGGAGGTAAAAAAAGAAAGCTGCGCCTCAAAGCACTCCCCAAAATTCCACACATGGCTGCCCACGGAAAGCAGGCCGGACATCAGGCCAAAGGTGATCGCCTGCGCACCCTTCTGCGCATCGCACGCAATCCCGACCCGCTTGCCTGCTTTGCAGCTTCCGACGCAGGCCCCAATGCGGGCGGAAATTTCTGCGGTCACCTCAACGCCGCCCTCTCCGCCAAGGCTGCCGTCGTCAAACAATTCATGCCGTATACCGCCGTATTTGATATTTTCTGAAACAATGGCCCCATCCCCTACGGACTTGCCAGGCCAGATCAACACGTCGGGCCGGACGCTTGCTCTGGCCCCAACGACCGCCTGCGTCCCTGCAGCGCTGCCTTCAAACATGGAGCCGCCCCGCTTGACGGATGCACCGGAGCACAGCAGCGCCCCTGTCATCGAAGCCTCCGGCGCCAGATACGTGCTCTCCAGGAGGACAGAATAGCGCACCTTTGCGTTTGCACCGATGAAGCACTGGTCATCGATTACAGAGTCCGGCCCGATTTGGGCGCCGGGTGCGATCTCCACATTCTCCCCAATATAAACCGGAGGGATAATATGAAAATCTCCCTTTGGCAGCTCTCCTTTTGCATAAACGCCCTGTGCAATTTGCGGCGCCATCCGCACCTTCACCCGGCCCGCCAAAAGATCACGCTGGCATTGCAGGTAGGCGCGCAGGTCGCCGATATCGCACCAATATCCTTCCGCCCGATAGCCATAAAGCGGCATTCCGCGCCGCAGCATTTCAGGAAAAAGCTCCTTTGCAAAATCAAAGGGCTTACCATCCGGCACAAGCGCAAGGCAGGCCGGATCCAGAATATAGATACCCGTATTGGCCAGATCAGAAACAGCCTGCCCCCATCCTGGCTTTTCGATGAAGCCTTCTACACGGCCCTCCTCATCCAGGCGTACCAGGCCATACTCGCGCGGATCCTCCACCCGCGCGGCAAGCAGGGTCGCCTGTGCTCCGGAAGCCCGATGGAACGCAACGGCTTTTTTCAGCTCATAATCACACAGTGCGTCTCCGCTGATGACAAGGAAAGGCTCATGCAGGTTGTGCGCCGCATTTTTCACACCGCCCGCCGTCCCCAGAGGCGTCTCCTCTTCCACAAAATGGAGCTTCATCCCGTTGTAAACACCATCCTCAAAATAAGAGGTTACAGCCTGCGGAAGGTATTTCAGCGTCAGATATACCTCATCCACTTCGTTTTTTGAAAGAAGATCCAGAATATAACATAGAACCGGACGGCCGCATAAACGCGCCATCGGCTTTGGAATGTTACAGGTTAAAGGCCTGAGCCTGGTGCCCTCTCCGCCGGCCATGACAACTGCTTTCATGAAAAAGATCTCTCCTTCGGAAAGGAGCACGGTGCCCTTCCCATCCATTTTTCATTAGTATGGACAGAGAAAGGGCAAAATAACCGGCGGAACGGTGCAGACGTTAAAATCAATCTTACACACCTGAGGAGATGGTCTGTCCGTTGGCGAGAGTGCATCTATATGATAAATTATTTTTCAGCTGTAACCTTTTTGCGTTTGATTCGTTTCTTATATAGGAGGGGAAAGAGATGCGGCCGGATCTTTTGGATGAGCTTTATCACACATACTACGAGCAGGCATATGCCTACGCCTTTTCCCTCTGCAAAAGCCGGGAAGAGGCGGAGGATATTGTGGCTGA
>USBP01000309.1 GCA_900552985.1 uncultured Oscillospiraceae bacterium | reverse complement strand
ATGGGCACGAACCGTCTGGGCTCTTGCTCTATGACCGACATCTACACCTTCGGCCGCATCGCCGGCATCAACGCTGCCCGCAAGGTGCAGGGCAAAACGCCCTTTATTCTGGACCGTGCTTCCTCCTATATCGGCACCTTAATTGATGATCTCGTCACAAAGGGCTGCTCCGATCCCTACCGTATGATGACCTCGCGCTCGGAATATCGCCTAATTCTCCGCCAGGATAACGCCGACCTGCGTTTAACCCCACTCGGCTATGAATTAGGGCTGATTGATGAAACACGCTGGCAGCGGTTTTTACAAAAGCGCGACTTGATTGAGCAGGAACGGAGGAGAGCGGATAAAACCATTCTCTCCCCTTCTCCATCCTTGAATGCGCTGCTTGTTTCACGTGAAACATCTCCGCTGAAAAGCGGTATCCGTTTGAGCGAGCTGCTCAAGCGTCCTCAGCTCAATTACGGTTTACTTACGCAATTTGATGTCAGCCGCCCGCCCCTTCCGGATGAAATTTTTGAGCAGGTTGAAATTGACCTTAAATATGAGGGTTATATCAAACGGCAGCAGGCGCAGATTGACGAGATGCGGCGCTTAGAAGGGAAACAGCTTCCAGAGGGGATCTGCTATGAGGAGATCACTGGCCTGCGAAAGGAAGCGCAGGAAAAGCTGCAAAAAATTCGCCCGGAAAACGTTGGCCAGGCCTCCCGGATTTCTGGCGTCAGCCCGGCCGATATTTCCGTACTCTTGATCTACCTGTCTGTTGGACAAAAACGCGAAAGCTCCACGGCAAAGGATTCTACAGGAAAGAAGGTTCTACCGCATGACAATTGATATAGAAAAGCTGCGCGCCGGGGCTGCGGAATGGGGCGTCGTTTTAGACCGCACAGCGCTCACCCGTTTTGACAATTACGCCGCTCTTCTTATCGAGTGGAATCAAAAAATCAACTTAACGGCTATCCGAGAGCCAGATGAGATTGTCACAAAACATTTTATCGACAGCCTTGCCCCCCTTTCCTTTCTCAAGCTGCAAAGTGGCGCAAAGGTAATCGATGTGGGCACGGGCGCAGGCTTTCCTGGTATGGCGTTTCTGGTCGCCCGTCCAGATCTGCGGGTTACGCTTCTGGACGGCACGAAAAAAAAGCTGATTTTTTTGCAGAAGGTATTAACCGCCCTTGGGCTGGAGGCAGAAACGCTTCATATGCGTGCGGAAGAGGCCGGGCAAAACAGCGCCTACCGGGAGCAATTTGATTGCGTCACAGCAAGGGCGGTCTCCGGCCTGCGTGAATTAAGCGAATACTGCCTGCCGTTTGTCAAGGTGGGCGGTTATTTCGCCCCCCTGAAGGCTGCAGGAATTTCAGAGGAATTGGCTGAGGCTCGAGCGGCCTTTACCCGCTTGGGAGGCGAGCTGGAGCGTGTGGAAGCATATCAGGTCGCCGGCGCTGGGGGCCGCAGCCTGCCTATTCTAAAAAAAATATCGCGCACTTCGCCAAAATACCCTCGTCCCTCTGCACAAATCGCAAAAAAACCTCTGGTATAACGGCAAAACACCTCGTACTTTGCCATTTTACCGCGAGCGAAAAAGCTGGACTTTTTTCCTCCCTCCTGATAAGCTGTTTTTGTAAAGAGACGGACAGGCCTTAATCAGGAAGGAGGTTTTTTCATGCCCCTTTTAAAGAAGTCCACGCCAAAGCCGAGATCCGGAGGCCATATCCTGATGATTCCGGAGCAGGAAATCATGCCAAACCCCTTTCAGCCGCGCCGCCATTTTGACCGCCAGGAGCTTGCCAATCTGGCACAGAGCATACGGGCCAATGGCATTCTCCAGCCGATCACCATCCGGGAATCCCCCGGCGGATATGAACTGATTGCCGGGGAGCGCAGGCTGCGGGCGGCACGTTTAGCCGGTTTGACGCATATCCCGTGCATCCTTATCCATGCGGACGATCGTAAAACCGCGCTGCTCTCTCTGCTTGAGAATTTACAGCGCCAGGATCTCAATTTTTTTGAAGAAGCCGACGCCATTCAAAAGATGATACGGGACTACGGCCTCAGCCAGGAAGAAGCGGCGCGTAAGCTCGGCATGGCGCAATCCACGCTCTCCAATAAGCTTCGCCTTTTACGCCTTCCGGAAAAAATACGCCAAATTTTACTACAAGAGCAGTTGACGGAACGCCACGCGCGCGCCCTGCTCCGCCTCGAATCAGAAGTGCAAATGGCAGAAGCGCTCAAACGGATTTCTGAGGAAAAGCTGAATGTGTCACAGACAGAAAAGCTGATAGACCAGCTGCTGCAAGCGCCAATTGCTTCTAAAAAGGTGGAAAAAAAGGCTCCCATCAAGCTTTTTAAGGATGTCCGCCTTTTTGTAAACACTTTAAATCATGCAATTGACACCATGAAGCGCTCCGGCATTTCCGCCTCCTCCTCCCGCAGCGAAACAGAGGAGTATATTGAATATACGATCCGGATCCCCAAAAAGGGCGAAAACGTCGTTCGCTCCTGTTCGGACAGCGCTTAAAAGTTGCACATGCATGTGCACACACGAGATGTTCCCCATTTGATTCATTTTGCCCATTACGCAGCTTCTGCGTTTTGGAATAAATGCTCCGCGCCGGGGA
>USBP01000308.1 GCA_900552985.1 uncultured Oscillospiraceae bacterium | reverse complement strand
CCGCTGCGGGCGAAGGGGTTTCTCTACAACTGCGCCGCCGTACTGCACCGTGGGCGCATTCTGGGGATTGTCCCTAAAACATATCTCCCAAATTATCAGGAGTTTTATGAAAAGCGCTGGTTTGTCTCCGGCACGCAAAACCGGGCGGAAGCCCTGCGCCTTGCGGGGATGGAGATTCCCTTCGGCAACCTGCTCTTCCGGCTGGGGGAGCGCGCGGTGCTCGGCATTGAGATCTGTGAGGATCTGTGGGTGCCTCTGCCGCCAAGCACACAGATGGCTTTGGCCGGGGCAAATGTGATTGTGAATCTCTCGGCCAGCAACGAGGCGGTTTCCAAAAATGATTACCGCCGCGCCATGCTCGCCCAGCAGAGCGCGAAAGCGTTGTGCGCCTATGCCTATGCCTCAGCAGGGGTTGGCGAATCCACGACGGATCTCGTCTTCTCCGGCGCTTGCACCATCGCAGAAAACGGAACCATTCTTGCCGATGCGCCCCGTTTCCAGCAGGAGGGCAGTGCGGCCATTGCCTGTGTCGATTTAGAACGGCTGTTATCCCAGCGCAGGCAGAATGGGAGCTTCCCGGATAACGCGAGTCTTGTTCCCCCGCCGGATTACCGCGTCATTGACGCGCCCGTAGGCGCGCTGAAGCAGGAACAGATCGACCGCCCGTTTGACCGCCATCCCTTCGTGCCGGATGACCCTGCCACGCGGGCGGAGCGCTGCCGCGAAATCTTATCCATCCAGGCGGCGGGGCTTGCCAAACGGCTCTCTCACACAGGGCTTAGCAGGCTGGTGCTTGGCATTTCCGGCGGTCTGGACTCCACGCTGGCGCTTCTGGTATCCGTGCGGGCGGCGGAGCTTTTAGGCCTGTCCCGGCAAAACATCCTGTGCGTCACCATGCCCGGCTTTGGCACGACGGACCGCACCTATGAAAACGCGGTGGAGCTCATCCGCTGTCTGGGCGCATCCTTCCGGGAAATCGGCATCCGGGAGGCCTGCCTGCAGCACATGGCGGATATCGGCCACGACCCCAACCTGCACGATATCACCTTTGAAAATACGCAGGCGCGTGAACGCACCCAGATCCTCATGGATCTTGCCAACAAGGAGGGCGGCCTGCTGGTTGGCACGGGCGATCTCAGCGAGCTGGCACTCGGCTGGTGCACCTATAACGCCGACCATATGAGTATGTACGGCGTCAACTGCGGCGTGCCAAAGACGCTGGTGCGCCATCTGGTGGCATATTTTGCCGGGCAGGCGGATGCACAGACGGCCGCCGTCCTGCGTGCGGTGCTCGACACACCGGTCAGCCCCGAGCTGCTTCCTCCGGATGAAAGCGGTGAAATCGCGCAGAAAACAGAGGAAAAAATCGGCCCCTATGAGCTGCATGACTTTTTCCTCTACCACTTCCTCCGCTTTGGCACAAACCCGCAAAAGCTCTTATTCCTCGCCGGGCGCGCGTTCGGCGGGCAATACTCCCAGCAACAGCTGACGGATTGGCTGCGGCTGTTTTTCAAGCGATTTTTCCAGAGTCAGTTCAAACGCTCCTGCCTGCCGGACGGGCCAAAGGTCGGCTCCGTCAGCCTTTCTCCACGTGGGGATTGGCGCATGCCGTCCGATGCGCAGGCTTCCGTTTGGCTGAACGCACTGGATGAAAATTGATACACATCAGCGATCAAAGGGGGAAAAATTATGTCAGTCCAAAAGCCGCGCATTTACACCGTCGCCACCTCCCACTTGGATACCTCCTGGAACTGGGATTTTGAAACGACGCTGCGCGAGTACATCCCTGCTACACTGCGGGAAAATTTTGAACGCTTTGAAAAATACCCGGATTACCGTTTCAGCTTTGAGGGTAGCTACCGCTATGAGCTGATGGAGGAATATTATCCGGAGGAATTTGAAAAGCTCAAGGAATACGTCGCGCAGGGGCGCTGGAACGTCACCGGCAGCGCCTATGAGAATGGGGATGTCAACGTCCCCTCGCCGGAGGCGCTCTTCCGCAATATCCTCTACGGCAACAGCTATTTTGACAAAACCTTCGGCAAGCGCAGCACGGATATCTTCCTGCCCGACTGCTTCGGCTTCGGCTGGGCGCTGCCGAGTATTGCGCGCCATGCAAATCTGACCGGCTTCACCACCCAGAAGCTGCCCTGGAGCTCCGCCTACGGCATCCCGTTCGATCTCGGCCGCTGGTACGGCGTAGACGGCCGCTGGATCTATGCCTCCCTTGATGCGCGCAGCTATGTGGCCGTGCTTGACAAGGTGCGCAAAAATCGCGCCGTCTCCCAGAAGCTCCGGGCCAACATGAAAAAATACAACCTCCCATTCACCTATATTTTCCACGGCGTAGGGGATCGCGGCGGCGCGCCGAAGGAGGAATCCGTCGCCACCGTCTGCCGGGAAATCGTAGAAAACAGCGCCGCCACTGAAGTGCTCAGCGCGCCGGCAGATCAGGTCTTCCGGGATATGGAAGCGGAGCTGACTCCCGAGCAGAAGGCCAGCCTCCCCGTTTGGAACACAGAGCTTGTCTCCACAGATCACGGCGTGGGCTCCTATACCTCCCGCGCCATCGGCAAACGGTGGAACCGGCGCGGCGAGCAGCTGGCAGACGCTACGGAGCGCACGGCGG
>USBP01000307.1 GCA_900552985.1 uncultured Oscillospiraceae bacterium | reverse complement strand
CGCGCAGCGTTGAGGAGGTGCTTTACCCGGCGATGGAGGACAACGCCCTGGATATCATCATCGGCAAGGGCCCCTCCGCGCGCTCCATCCGGCTGGATCTGCCGCGCTTTACCCTGGTGGGCGCCACCACGCGCGCAGGGCAGCTCACGGCGCCTCTGCGCGACCGCTTTGGCGTGATTCTGCGCCTGGAGCTCTACACGCCGGAGGAACTGGGGCGGATTGTCCGCCGCAGCGCGGGTATCCTGCATATTGAGGTCGATGCGCCCGGCGCACGGGAAATTGCCTCCCGTTCGCGCGGCACGCCCAGAATTGCAAACCGGCTTTTAAAGCGCGCGCGGGATTTTGCCCAGGTCATTGGAGATGGCGTGATCGATGAGAAGAACGCGAGGGCGGCGCTTGACCGCATGGAGATCGACGGCCTCGGCCTGGACTCTATTGACAGGCTGCTGCTCACTGCCATGATCCGCAACTATAACGGCGGCCCGGTCGGGCTGGAGACAATTGCAGCTGCGATCGGGGAGGAAGCGGTTACAATCGAGGATGTTTACGAGCCTTATCTGATGCAGATTGGCTTCCTGAGCCGGACGCCGCGCGGCCGGATCGTCACGCCTGCGGGCTACCGGCATCTCGGCATTGATATGCCGGGGCAGCAGAAGCTTACTGTCTGACGGCAGTCGTCAAACCGTGTAACTCCGCGAAAAAATGCTTGCGGAAGTCAGATGCGGTCTGCCGTTTTCAATCTAAAATCTAACGTTGGAGGTGCTATTTTCAATGGGAAGGCTTTTCGGTACGGACGGCGCGCGAGGCGTCGCCAACAGTGAATTGACGTGTGAGCTCGCCATGCAGATCGGCCGTGCGGCCGCTATGGTGCTAACGGACGATACCCATTCCCGCCCCCGTGTCCTCATCGGTATGGATACGCGCGTTTCTTCAGAAATGCTGGAGGCCGCCCTCACAGCGGGCTTTTGCTCCGTGGGTGCGGATGTGCTTCAGCTCGGTGTCGTGCCCACTCCCGCAGTCGCCTATCTGGTGACGAAGTACGGCTATGATGCGGGCGTCATGATCTCCGCATCCCACAATCCCTGCGAATACAACGGCATCAAAATTTTCAAATCGGACGGCTATAAGCTGCCGGATGAGCTGGAGGAAGAGATTGAATCGATCATCCTTGATGAGGCGCGTGTGCCTCCCGTCAAGGTCGGCGGCGAGGTCGGCAAGGTCACCCGCGCGCAATATGCGCTCTCAGACTATATCGGCCACATCATCTCCACCACGAATTTGCGCTTTGACGGGCTGAAGGTGGCGCTCGACTGCGCGAACGGTTCGGCCTCTGTTACGGCAAAGGAGTTGTTCACCACGCTCGGCGCGGAGTGCCACATTGTCAGCGCGGAGCCAAACGGGGTTAACATCAATGATCGCTGCGGCTCGACGCACCTGGAGCAGCTCAGGGCCTATACCGTCGAGCAGGGCTGCGATATCGGCCTCGCCTTTGACGGCGACGCGGACCGGCTGCTCGTCGTTGACGAAAAGGGTGAGGTGATTGACGGCGATAAGATCATCGCTGTCTGTGCGCTGGATATGAAGCAACGCGGGCAGCTGTCAAAAGATACCGCCGTGGTGACGGTGATGAGCAACATGGGCTTTTTCCGGTTCTGCGAAAAGAACGGGATTCGCTGCAAGACGACAAAGGTCGGCGACCGCTATGTGCTTGAGCATATGCTCAAGCACCGGTATTCCATCGGAGGAGAGCAGTCCGGCCATGTAATCTTCCTCGATTTTGCCACAACGGGCGACGGGCAGCTCACGGCCGTCCAGCTGCTCGGCGTAATGAAGCGCAGCGGCAAAAAGATTTCCGAGCTGGCCTCCTGCATGGAGGTGTTCCCGCAGGTGCTGATTAATGTGCGCGTTTCCAATTTCGGCAAGGTGCGCTTTGACAGCGATGAGGAGATTAAAATTGCCATCGCCGCCGCAGAGGAAGAGCTGGGCGAAAATGGACGCGTGCTGGTGCGCGTCTCTGGCACGGAGCCGCTGGTGCGGGTCATGCTGGAGGGGCGCGATGAGAAGCAGATTCGGCGCCTTGGCGAATCCATTGCCGAGGTCGTGCGGGAAAGGTTAATTTAAACGATGCGGATATCAGACGGCTGGAAGGATTATGAACTGATTGACTGCTCCTCTGGCGAGCGGTTGGAGCGGTGGGGGGATATTACCCTCATCCGCCCCGATCCGCAGGTGATCTGGCAGACCCGGCGGACACATCCCCTCTGGAGAAAGGCGAACGCCCGCTACCTGCGCTCCTCCTCAGGCGGCGGCCGGTGGGAGGTTTACGGCGGGCTGCCGGAGGCCTGGCAGATCGGCTATGGCACGCTGCGTTTCCATATTAAAACAATGGGCTTTAAGCACACCGGGCTTTTCCCGGAGCAGGCGGTTAACTGGGAGCTCGTGCGCCGGGTCATCCGCTCGGCGGGGCGGCCATTGCAGGTGCTCAATCTCTTCGCCTATACGGGCGGCGCAACACTCGCCTGCCTGGAGGCGGGCGCCAGCGTCGTGCATGTGGATGCCTCCAGGGGAATGGTCGCTTGGGCGAAGGAAAACGCCGCTGCCTGTGGGCTGGCGGATCGCCCGGTGCGCTGGATTGTGGACGATTGCGTGAAATTTGTCGAGCG
>USBP01000306.1 GCA_900552985.1 uncultured Oscillospiraceae bacterium | reverse complement strand
GGCTTTTAAAGGGGAGCTTATCTCCTTTTGATTCCGCATTCAATAGGGGGAGGCCGGGAAGCCCAGCGGGTTCCCGGCTTTTGTAGCCTGTGCTTTCCCAAGGGATCTGATTACGTTTTTATGTGTTGCTGTTTACGGTTTCGTGCAAAAATCGTTTGAACTTTGCGGTGATTTGTGGTAATATAATACAAAACTGCGGGAACAAATCCGCTACATGTGTGTCTGGGGGATATCGTGTTCCCACAAGTCAAAAAGGGGAGTTTCAGGGATGGCAAAAAAAATCATCATCCTGTGTACGGTGCTGCTCATCGTGCTCATGGAGGCAATTTTTGCGTTGGTTGACGCAGTGACTCCGGGGCCGTTTACCGGCACAGTACGCGATGCGGCCACAAACGAGCCCATTGCGAACGTCAGCGTGTCCGATGGCCGTAATGTTGTCAAAACAGATGAAAACGGCGCTTACACGCTGCCTGGTTACCTCAAGAGCCGTTTTGTTACGGTCACGACCCCAGCAGGGTATTGGACGGAGGATTTTTATATTCCGGTTACAAAGGAGCAGGAAACCTATGATTTCCTGCTGGATAAGAGCGAAAAAACCGCACAGGAGGATCACTCCTTCCTGCAAATTTCTGATACGGAGATCGGTGCAGGCGGCGTGGGTGCATGGATTGACCATGTGAGGGAGACTGTACAGGAGACGGATCCGGTTTTCCTCATCCACACGGGCGATATCTGCTATGAGGATGGCCTCAAGCAGCACATCAAGGATATGAACACTGAAAACATGGGCGTGCCGGTGCGGTATATCATTGGCAACCATGACTATGTGCAGGGCAAGTATGGAGAAGAGCTGTTTGAAAGCATCTATGGCCCGGTCTGGTATTCTTTTGACGTGGGCAACGTCCACTATGTGGTCACGCCGTTTCAGACCGGCGGCGACTATGCTTCCGGCTACAGCAAAAATGACCGTTGGCGTTGGCTGGAAAATGATCTGGCCAATACGGATCCCAACATGAAGGTTGTCATCTTCAACCACACGCAGTCCCCGTCGGAGGATTATGTGCTCTCCTTTGACCTGAAAAAGCTCGATCTCAAGGAGCATAACCTGATTGCCTGGGTGTTTGGCCATTATCACTATAATTATGTCAAAGAGAATAACGGCGTGCTCAATATCAGCACTGGCCGGCCGGATTGCGGCGGTATTGATTCCTCTGCCAGTGGTTCCCGGCTCATCAGCATCACTGCGGATGGCAAAGTTTCCACACAGATGTATTATTATGATTTTGACGCTGCTTCCGCTGCTGCTCCTGAGGGCGCCAAATGGAGCACGCAGCTGGAGGGCAATGTCCTGTTTGCCGATACACTGGCCGTGGGGGATCAGGTGTTCGCTGCCACAGTGGATGACGATTATCCCCGTACCTGCGGCGTTTACAGCCTGAATGCGAATGACGGCTCCGTTAACTGGTTCTATGAAACTACCAATTCCGTCAAAAACACATTGGTCTATCAGGATGGCAAAATCGTTGCGCAGGATTGCGACGGCACAGTTTATTGCCTGAATGCGAACAATGGCACGCTCCTGTGGCGGCAGCAGGTGGATCTCGGCAGCGGCGCGCTGGGCACCAGCACCGGGCTTTGCGCGGATGAGAATACCGTCTATACAGGCGGCGTTAGGGCGATCACAGCGCTTGATTTGAATACGGGCGAGACGCGCTGGCACACGGCGCGCAGCAAGGGCGAAAATTCGGCGGCGGAATTTGTGCTGGCAGGCGATAAGCTGATTGTCAGCTCCCACTGGGATGCACTTGTGGCGCTCAATAAGGATACGGGTAAAAAGCTGTGGGAAAACAGCGATGGCGACATTCGTTTCCGCAGTTCGACCCCTGCGGTGATCGACGCGAATACGCTGTTTGTTGCAGATGATGATGCGTTGATGATTGTGGACAGCAATTCTGGCAAGATCACCAGCAAGACCGTGATGGAGGGCTATAATTTTGCCTCCAGCGCCCAGCCGCTCATCTCTGGCCATATCGCCTATGTTGCTACGGTAAATAAGGGAATGCTCGCCTTTGATTTGGAGTCAAAGACAGTTCTTTGGGAGCGGGAAGTCGGTGGAGCCATGGTCGGCACAGCCCCCTATGCGAGCGTCGGCGCCAAAACGGTTGAGAGCAGCCCGATTCTGGTGGATGGAACGCTGGTCTTCGGCGCTTCCGATGGTATGATTTATACACTGGATCCGGTAAACGGAGCGGTTCTTGCAGCGCAAAGCGTAGGCGCTCCGGTGTTTGGCCGTGTAGCACTTTCCGACGGGCACCGGATTGTTTCGGACTTTGCCGGGAGGGTTGTTTGTTTTTAATGGAAACTGGCGTCAGTGTACAAGGGTACACACCGGTTTTCAACGCCATAGCCGCGCCCTGGCTGCGGATTCTCCCTGCCTTCCAGCAAGGGAAGGTCACGTCGTCTGCCTTGCCAGGGATCACGGCCACAGGCTGAAGCCTCCGAAGAACCGCTCCGGCGGCTTCAGGTGAAGGAATCGTAAGGCAGCAGGGCACGGCCGGGTTTGCCGCCCTGCTGCTGTGCCGGAAAACGCAGCGAGCGCCCGCCCTGAGCACGTCGTGCGGCGCTGTTCCCCTTGCATACGGATGCTGTGTCTTCATAATAAAAATCCACCCGC
>USBP01000305.1 GCA_900552985.1 uncultured Oscillospiraceae bacterium | reverse complement strand
GCGGTGCGATTCCGCCCGAGGGCAAAAACTTTTTTCAAGCGAGGTAAAAAACATGTACGAAGACAAGACTCTCATTTGCAAAGAGTGTGGCGAGGAATTCGTTTTCACCGCCGGCGAGCAGGAGTTTTATGAAGCGAAAGGCTTCGTAAACGAGCCCCAGCGCTGCAAGGCCTGCCGCGACGCCCGTAAGAACGCCGCCAGGCCCGAGCGTGAGATGTTTACCGCGACCTGCGCCGCCTGCGGCGGTGAAGCCAGGGTTCCGTTCCGCCCGCGCGAAGATCGCCCGGTGTATTGCAGCGAGTGCTTTGCAAAGCAGAAGGAAGGCCAGGCATAAATGAAACGGCTGGGTTGATGAAAGTGCAATTTTAAAACGGCGGCAGCCGGAAGGGCACTTTCCAGCAGCTGTTTTGGCGATTCGACGATGAGAGGCCCTATGGGGATGGCGTTGCCATTTGCATGGGGCTTTATTTTTTGTTTTATCCAGCATGGATATGCTGGAGGGAAACCAGGGCTTTCGGTGTGCAGAGCCAAGAGCTGCGTGAGCCTCCTTGGTTTCCTGCCTTGCGGGGCGTGACCGCAGGAGCAGAAAACTCCGTAGGGAAGTGTTTCGCCAACAAGCTCTGTCGGCCGGAGAGCCAGGTTACAGCGCAATCCCGGCGAGCAGTTTGAACATGCTTTGACGGTTGAGACCGCCTGCAGCTCCCCGCCGCAGGCCGTCTGTGTTATTATTGAGTTAAAAAAGTTGCCCGGGAAGCTTGCATTTGATCTTTGACGGGAAATTTTTATCAAACGCTTCTGCCTCCTCCTCGTCCACAAAATATCCTTTCGGGGTATAGTAGATGCCCGTAATGCCATCCAGAAATCCTGGCCTCAGCTCCTTGAGCAGAAAGTAGGGCACGAGCTTCGCCTCCGATTCCCCATGGTAGCGAATGCCCCGGGAGCCGGCCAGCACAAAGCCGGATTTTCCATAAAAATCTATGTTGCCCTCAATGCACAAAGCACCTATCCCCAGCTCCCGTGCTCTCTCTATGGAAAAATCTAGCAAAAACTTGCCATAGCCCTGCCGCTGAAAATCCGGATGGATGCTGATGGGGCCAAAGGTCATAATAGGGAGGTCCTGGCCGCTGTCGGTCCAAATCGCCGCGTGCATATACATCACATGGCCGATGAGGCGCCCCCCTTTCTCCATAACCAGATCCAACTCCGGCACGAAGGCGGGATCATTGCGTAGAACATGCAGAACATAGTGCTCCAGACAACCGGGGCGGTATACATTCCAAAAGGCCTCACGGGTCAGGTGCTCCACAGCAGTATAGTCGTTAGGGTTTTCTCTGCGTATGATGACATTTTTTGAATTCATGATTGGCTCCTCCTACATATTGTTTTTCAATATTTTGCCCTTTTTAAACAGGGGCAGGGGGAAGCTTGCGGCTGTGTGCCGACCTCCCCGGTTAGAGCACAATCTCCAAAGCGTTGTTTCGTTTCAAACAGCAGGCTCCTATAATCCGAATTCCGGCACAGCCGGTATTGCTATGATACCACGCTTTTCACCGCTCTGCAAAGCGCGATGTAGCACATGGGCTGGGTGGAAAGCATTGGTGCCAGCGATACAGCATATCGGAGAAAGCCTCCGTGGGGAACTGATATCCAGAGCATCGCACGGCAGACGGCCCTGCCTTCTTTTTACTTTCAGAAGGGCTTCGTCATGCTGTGCGGAATGACAGTAGGGGAATATATCCGCCAACGGCAGCTTTCACAGGCTGGGATAGAGGTCATCACCACCGGACAGAGGATTATCCGTGTGCCGTTTTACAGACGATTATGGCTGGCCTTTCATCCGGCCGCTGTATGGAAGATGACATACAGTTGTCATGTTTTTGTGGTAAAATAGATTTCAGAAAGCAAACGAGACTGTATGCGCGCGGAGGCAAATCAGCGTTTAGACGGCATAGTTACCAAGCATTATGGGCGGTAAGCGCCATGGAACGGATTCGTGTCAGTGCTGAAAATCTGGAGCAAGAGCATAATCTATGAAATTCTTTCGGTGAAAAAATGGAAGGACTGATTACACAGGCGGAGGGCATAAAGCAATGAAAATGGAACGGCTTATCGGGATCCTCTCCATTCTCCTCCAGCGCGAAAGGGTCACCGCGCCGGAGCTGGCGGAGCAATTTGAGGTATCCAGGCGGACCATCCAGCGGGATATTGACGCCCTGTGCCAGGCCGGCATCCCGCTTTCCACTGTGCAGGGCGCGGGCGGCGGCATCTCCATCATGGAGAGCTACCGAGTGGACCGCACCGTTCTCACCTCTGCCGAAATGCAGGCCATTCTGGCGGGCCTGCGCAGCCTGGACAGCGTCAGCGGTACCCGCCGCTACGCCCAGCTGATGGAGAAACTTTCCGCCGGGTCAGGTTGCTTGACCCCTGGCAGCGCACATATACTGATTGATCTCTCCTCGTGGTATAAGACCAGCCTCTCTCCGAAAATAGAAGCCATTCAGACTGCCATGGAGCAGGCACGCACCGTCCGGTTTACCTACTTTTCCCCAAAGGGAGAATCGCAGCGGGAGGTGGAGCCCTACTATCTGGTTTTTCACTGGTCTGCCTGGTACCTGTGGGCCTGGTGCCAGAAACGGCGGGATTTTCGACTGTTTAAGCTCAACCGTATGACCAATCTTTCTGCCGGCGCACCCTT
>USBP01000304.1 GCA_900552985.1 uncultured Oscillospiraceae bacterium | reverse complement strand
GAGGTGGCCGGGCGTCCCCTCTGCAATGACGCCGGTATCCGTGCTGCCAATCATCCAATGATGTGTAGAGCTGTCGATGTGCGGCGTAACGCCATCCTCTCCAGGCTCTCCGGGTACGCCCTGCGCGCCGGGCTCTCCCTTTTCGCCTGTAGCGGAAACGCCGGTATCCTGCGAGGCGATGAACCAGTGCCCGTTTTCTCCGATATGAGGAGTAATACCGTCGCGCGGAGAGGAGAGAGGGGTGTCAGCGGAGGTTTCATCGCCGGTGACGGCGGATTGAAAGCTCAGGCGGGCCCGCAGAGATTTGCACAGAAGCACCTCCTCGCCATCCTGTTCCCGGCAGCCCTCCACATTGAAAAAGAGCCCCTGTGCGTCTGTCAGATCATGCCACAATAGACAGTAAATTTTGCCATTATCCAGATAAGCGCGGTCGCCATCTACCTTATCTGTGATGCGGTTGGTGAGAATTCGTTCCTCGTTGCCGTAGCGGCAGAAAGCGAGGCGGTAATATTCTACCTCCTCGCCGCAGAGCTCCTCCGGCAGCGTGACGATGAGCTGCGTCATGAGATGCTCGCCCCGGCGGCCGGCCAGCGTGCCGTCCGGGTAGGAAACCGCGGTATTCGTGAAATCAATCGATAACGTTCGCATATTGTCTCATCCTTTCCTGTCGTTTGGCTGTGAAGGCGTTCCTGGGAGAGGCGCCTCTGCGGCGAATTGCCCGCTTGCGGTGTAGGCGGAGAGCGCTTCCAACTCGGCGAATGCGCCGCGCAGCTGAGCCATGCGTTCCCGGCAGGCCTTTCGCTGGCGGTTGAGGCTGAGCGCCTGAAGGGCCAGGCTGTTGTATTCCTGCTGCAGCTCTGCCTTGCGTGTGCTGAGATCATCCTGCATCGTTTTTCCTCCTGCTTTCTAAATGGGATTTTATTATTTAGATGACAAAAAAGAGCAATATTTATTGTTGAATATGCATATGGATTTTCCTGTAATACTGTTGTAATATATTAAAAATATAAACTTTGTTTGGGAAGGAGCATTTCATTGGCAGAGAAAGTAGCTGAGATGAAAAAATATCTCCGCAAGTCGGAAATTTTCACCTACTCGCTCGGGTTGTTTGGCCTTGCGTTGTTGACCGGATGGGTGCAGGGCTATTCCAAAACGTTCTTTATCGATTTTGCATTTAAGGGCGTTATGGAGGATACAGCGGCGATCACCTCCATTGTGGCGGGCGTATTTTTTGTGGCGCGTATTTTAAGCGCGGTGTGCGATATTGCCATCGGCTATGCAGTGGATGGCACCCGCACCAAGTGGGGGAAGCTGCGCCCCTGGATTTTGTTTGCCTCCGTACCCATGGCGATGACGGCGATTTTCTGCTTTGTCGTCCCGCCTACTGGGAATACGACGGGCACAATTATCTGGATCTATGCGTTCTATATTGCGTTTACCATCATCGGGGCGATGGTGGAAAATCCGGTCAACTGCTTCGGCGCGGTTGCCACGCCAAACCCGAAGGAGCGCAGCGACTTTTTATCCTTTGCGAGCATTTGCAAAAGCATTGGGCAATCCGGAGGTATGGTTGTGCTGCTGGTGATCGGCCTGATCGTCAAAGCCGCGATCGGCCATCATGATGACCAGACGGAATATACCATTTCAGCGATTATATGCGCTGTGGGTGGGATCGGTATGGTCCTCACCATTTTCTTCAACAACAAGGAGCGCGTGCCGTATTCGAATGAGCGCGTCAGCATCAAGGATGCGATCAAGGTAATTTTCACCAATAAAAACCTGCTGATGGTTGCGCTGACGAAGGTGACGGGATTTGGCCGCGGCGTTTACAGCGCGGTGAGCATTTACATAGCGGTGTATCTGCTGGGCGATAAAAACATGAACCTTGGCCTGCTGCTGCCGATGGGCATCGGCACTGCGGTGGGGATGCTGGTGGTGCAGCAGCTCCTGAAGAAATACGACACCAAGCGGATTTATATTCTTTTCTGCTGCTATGGCGCCTCCATGCTGGCGATCCTGTTCCTCGTCTCCAAGGCGATCGGCTTTAACAAAACGCTGATCATTCCCTTCCTGATCCTGAATTTCTTCATCGGCCTGCAGCACGGCAACACCAACCTGACGCCGAACGTGATGATCGCAGACTGCATTGATGAAATTGAATGGAAAACCGGCAAGCGTGTGGACGCGCTGTGCTATTCCGGCGTCAGCCTGATGGGCAAGGTCGCTGCCGCTCTGACGGATTCCTTTGGCGTGCTGCTGATCGGCTGGATCGGCTATCAGACCTCGACAGACCCTGCCATTGCCTACGCCCCGCAGACGGATGCGACGCTCAACGGATTCCTGATGATTTACACGATTATTCCGGCCGTTTTTGTGGTGCTCCAGATGGTGCCGATCTTCTTCTATGATCTGGTCGGCGCAAAGAAGGAAAAGGTGACTCGTGAGCTCATCGAGCGCCGCGGCGTGATTGAGGAATAAGATAAAAACACCGCAAATCAGCCCCAGGGAGATGAAGCTGAAACCGCCTGCCGGATCGCTGGCAGGCGGTTTGTTTTTTTTGCACACCGGGTGCGGCCTGTGCGGACAAATGGAGGGGCAGCGCCGGCCCACGCAGGCTTTTTAAATCTGCCCGGAGGCCTCCATCCACCAGCGCTCGTCCGTGCCGGGCTCGGCGGTGTTCCCATCGATCTGCGAAAGA
>USBP01000303.1 GCA_900552985.1 uncultured Oscillospiraceae bacterium | reverse complement strand
AAGGGAAACAGAGCAGGCCCGGGCGCAAAAAACGGCTGCTGCGCAGGCCGCCCCTCTTCCGGCCGGGCTGAGCGAGACGGCAAGGCGATTGGCCCGGCTTCTGTCAGAGGAGGCGCTGCTTGTGGACGAAGCGGCCGGACGGCTGCGCGAGCCGCCCCAGAAGGTGCTGGAATCGCTGACAGAGCTGGAGCTGTACGGCCTCGCCCGCCAGCAGCCCGGCGGGCGCTACACGGCGGTGGCGCAGGAGGCATAGTGCAGCGTGCCGGAAGCAACGTTTATTTCAATATATAGATTTTAGGATGATGATATGTCAAAGCTTGTAATTGTGGAGTCGCCTGCAAAGGCTAAGACGATCCAGAAATATCTGGGAAAGGGCTATGAGGTCACCGCCTCGATGGGGCATGTGCGGGATTTGCCGCCGGCCCGCCTGAGCGTGGACGTCAAGAAGGATTTCGCGCCCAAATACGCCATCATTAAGGGAAAAGAGCAGTTTGTAAAGGATTTGAAAAAAACGGCTGCGGCGAGCGACCAGGTTTTTCTGGCAACGGACCCCGACCGTGAGGGAGAGGCGATTTCGTGGCATCTTGCCACGATCCTTAATCTGGATCTGAAAGAGCCCAACCGTGTGACCTTTAATGAAATCACGAAAACGGGCGTGAAAAATGGCATGGAGCACCCGCACGCCGTGGATATGGATCTTGTCAACGCGCAGCAGGCGCGCCGCATTCTTGACCGTTTGGTGGGCTATAAGCTCAGCCCCTTCGTCTCACAGAAGATCCACCGGGGCCTGTCGGCGGGGCGTGTGCAGAGCGTTGCGCTGCGGATGATTGTGGATCGCGAGGAGGAAATCCGCGCGTTCAAGCCGGAGGAATATTGGTCGCTGGATGCGAAATTCCTCACCCCCGGTACGCGCCGCGTGGTTGCCGCGTCATTTTACGGCAACGAGCAGGGGAAAATCAAAATTGAAAATAAGGAACAGGCTGATGCGATTCTCGCGCAGCTGGAGGGCGCGCAATATCATGTGAAAACCGTTAAAAAGGGCACGCGCCGCAAGAGCCCTGCGCCGCCGTTTATTACCTCTACCCTGCAGCAGGAGGCTTCGCGCCGCATGGGCTTTCAGGCCCGGCGGACGATGAAGGCCGCGCAGGAGCTGTATGAAGGCGTCGAAGTGGAGGGCATCGGCTCTGTCGGTTTGATTACCTACATGAGAACGGATTCGCTGCGCATCTCCGAGGAGGCGCGCGCCCAGGGCAACGATTATATCAAAGAGCACTGGGGAGAAAAATACCTGCCGGAAAAACCGCGCTATTACAAATCCCGCGCCAACGCGCAGGATGGGCACGAGGCGATCCGCCCCACCATGCCGTCCCTTACCCCGGAGCAAGCGAAAAAGAGCTTGACCTCCGATCAATATAAGCTTTATAACCTGATCTGGAAGCGATTTATGGCGAGCCTGATGGCCAATTGTGTGCAGAATACCATCCGCGTGGAGATCGCGGCAATCCCGGAGGGGGAGCCACAGGAGGGCGGCTGCTACCTCTTCACGGCGAGCGGATATTCCATCAAATTCGACGGCTACACCGTCCTTTATGAGGAGAGCACGGACGATACGGAATCAGATGGCCGCCTGCCGGAGATCCGGGAGGGCGATAAGCTCAAGCTGAAAGAGATCGCCGGCAACCAGCATTTCACCCAGCCGCCGCCGCGATACACAGAGGCGTCGCTGATTAAGACGCTGGAGGAAAACGGCATTGGCCGTCCGAGCACCTATGCCTCCATTATCTCCACCATCACCGGCCGGGATTACGTCAAGCGCGAGGCAAAGCAGCTGCACCCCACAGAGCTGGGCGAGGCGATGACAAAGCTGCTGCGCGAGAAATTTCCGAAGATTGTCAATACGAAATTTACAGCCTCTATGGAATCCTCGCTCGATAAGGTCGGCGAGGGGCAGGAGGATTATATCAAAATGCTCCACACGTTTTATGATGATTTTGACGCCACGCTCCAGAAGGCCAAGGAGGAGATGAAGGATGTCAAAATCAAGCTCGCTGAGGATCAGACGGATATCCCATGCGAGAAATGCGGGCGCATGATGGTCGTCAAGGTGGGGCGTTACGGCAAATTCCTGGCCTGCCCGGGTTACCCGGAGTGCAAAAACACCAAGCCCCTTGTGCAGGAGACGGGCGCTTTCTGCCCGCGCTGCGGCGGCAAGGTGATCGCAAAAAAATCCAAGCGCGGTTATCCGTTTTATGGCTGCAGCAATTACCCGGATTGCAATTTCATGACCTGGGATCAGCCCACAACGGAAACCTGCCCGCAGTGCGGCAAATCCCTGTTTAAGCGGCGCGGGGGGCTGATCGTATGCCTCAACGAGGGCTGCGGCTATGAGCGCAGGGCAGAGCGCAAAAAGAAGGGCTCTGCGCAGGCGGCAGAACAGGCGGAGGAAAAATCATAAACGCCGGAAAGGAAACCCGACCCATGGAAAAAAAGGCAACGGTAATCGGCGCGGGGCTCGCGGGCTGCGAGGCGGCATGGCAGCTGGCGCGGGCGGGCGTGCAGGTGACGCTTGTGGAGATGAAGCCGGTTCGGTTTTCCCCTGCGCACCACAGTGAGGGCTTTGCGGAGCTGGTGTGCTCCAATTCACTGCGCTCGGATTCCTTGCAAAATGCTGTCGGTATCCTGAAGGAGGAAATGCGGCATCTG
>USBP01000302.1 GCA_900552985.1 uncultured Oscillospiraceae bacterium | reverse complement strand
AAAAAAACGGAGAGCCCATACGGCCTGCCCGCAATGCCGAGCAGCAGCGCGTTCGCCGCGCCGGAGACGGCGCGCCCGCCCAGCATCGCGCAAATAAGGGAGAGGTAGAGGTTAAGCCCCATCCGGCGGTATAGAAGCCCTGTCAGCACCCCATAGGCACACAGCTCCAGCATCATCGCCGGCATGTTGGGGAAGAATGCCGGCATTCCTGTGAAAACAGAGGAAAGCAGCGGGCCAAGCAGCCCGCAAAACGCGCCATAGGGCCAACCGCACAAAAAGCCGCACAGCAGCACGGGGATATGCATCGGCAAAAAGGCCTGCCCCGCGCCGATGGCGTGGAACGCCATCGGCAGCACAACACACAGCGCAAGGCAGAAGGCTGTAACCACCAGATGCTTCGTATGGGATTGTTTCATTTTTATCACTCTTCCTTTCTGAAGGAGAAGCCAACCAAAAAGCGCCAACCCGGCCCCCACTTCTGTGGGAATGCGGCCTGGTTGGCGCATCATTTATCGTTTCTCCATCCTGCCGGCACAGGCGCAGCGCCTGATATACGGCTGATAACACGCTCCTTTTCGAGCGCTACAGTTGCTTTGCCCCGCTTGGCGGGGCGACCGCTCTTCTGAGCAGCATTTTCTTTTTACTACTATAACAGATAGAGGCTGCTGCGTCAATACGCTTGGCCTCCCGCTATCAAAACGCAACCACTTCTCAGCCGCCGTTCCGGCTGGCTCGCTGCATTTCCTCCTGCTTCCTGAGGATGCGCGTATAGGCCTCCTGCGGCAGGTTGGTATCCAGGCAGAGCTTTTCCATCGGACACATGCCAGTATGTGTGCGGTTGATGATATAGGGCACTCGTTCTCCTTCAAAGAAGGGCACGCACCGCTCGCCCAGGCAAACTGCGGCGTGTTCGCTGACCACATCCGCATAGACCTCCCTCACGCCGCCGTAAAGCATCAGCAGCGCCGCCGCCTTGCCGACGACCCGATCCGCCACCGAGGCGCCCCGCAGCAGCTCCGGATCCTGTTGCAACCACTGCGTCAGCGGTGAAACACCAGCGAGCGAGGATTCCAACACCCGCCCATCCTTTGTCAGCAGCACGCAGCTGACATGATGCTTATGCCGCGCGGCCTTCGCGCGCTCTAAGGTTTCTGTCATGCTTCATTCCTCCCCGCCGGCCTTCCGGCACATGGCGCTGCGCTTCTCTGCATAGCGCCGCCCTTTTCTTGTGTCAAAACGGTTTTATCATATTCCTTTTTCACTGCCCTGTCAAACGTAAAAAGCGCCTCGGGTTCGTATCCAGCGTCAATGAACCGATAAACAGCAGCCCGCAGGGAGGGATTGCGCGTTTTTTTGAAAAAGTCCCTCTTGCCAGCCGGAGGGAGGTATGCTATGCTGAAACCAGATGCTGAGAAATGGGCGGCGTACCGCTCCGCCGGAATCGATAGAGTACAGCATATGAAAAAGGTCATCGTCGTATCCAAAACACATCTGGATCTTGGCTTTACAGATTATGCCGAAAAGATCCGGCAAAAATATCTTAATGAATTTATCCCTCATGCCATTGCCACCGCCAAAGAGCTTAACGGGGGCGGCAAGAAGCGCTTTGTGTGGACGACAGGCTCCTGGCTGCTCAGGGAAACATTAAAAAGCGGCGATGCGCAAACCCGGCAGGCTCTGCTTCAGGCATTACGTGCCGGCGATATCGCGCCGCACGCTATGCCCTTCACCACGCACACAGAGCTGCTGGATGCGGATACATTGGACTACGGCCTCTCCCTTGTAGATGAGCTTGACGCAATCGCAGGGCGCAAAACCATTGCGGCTAAAATGACGGATGTCCCCGGCCACACGCTCGGCCTGGTGCCGTTGCTTGCAAAGCACGGCGTCAAGCTGCTGCATATCGGCGTCAACGGCGCCTCCGCCATGCCGGATGTGCCGCCCTGTTTTCGATGGAAATGCGGGGCGTATGAGGTAATTGTCATCTATTCCGGCGAGTATGGCGGCCCATTTGAAACCGATTATATCGACAGCGTACTCTATTTTGACCACACGCTCGACAATCACGGTGCTGCCGGCGCGCAGGCCGTGCTGGCACGTTTCCATGAAATAGAAAAGAAATATCCCGGAGCAGAGGTGGTCGCCGGGCGTTTGGATGATTATGCGGAGTTAATCTGGCAGGTAAAGGATCAGCTCCCCGTTGTCTCGGCTGAAATTGGCGATACGTGGATCCACGGCGCGGCCTCTGACCCTTATAAAACCGCCGGGCTGCGCACCCTGATCCGCTTAAAAAACCAATGGTTCAAAAACGGAGCGCTGGCCCGCTCGCAGGAAGCCTATCAGAACCTTGCCGGCAATCTGCTCTGCATCGCCGAGCACACCTGGGGCCTGGATATGAAGGCCTATCTTGCGGATTATGAAAATTATCTCCGCCCAGACTTTGAAAAGGCACGGCAAAAGGACCGGGTGGAAATTCATCATCCGCTGCGCGGTTTCCCGCAGAATTTTCAAACGCTCCTGCTGCGCCGCGCAGGCGTATACCGCCCCGGCTCCTACCGAGCCATGGAGCAAAGCTGGCAGGAGCAGCGCTCCTACCTCGACAAAGCAGTGGAGGGGCTGCCTGAAGGCCTTCAAAACGAAGCGCGTCAAGCGCTTGGCAGGCTGCGCCCCGCCGCCCTGGAGCAGCCTGCGGGAGAGCCATTGCAGCG
>USBP01000301.1 GCA_900552985.1 uncultured Oscillospiraceae bacterium | reverse complement strand
TTCGCGCCATGCACGCCGGTGTTGGAGCATTCCCCCGCGGCATAGAGCCGCGGCACCGCCGTGCGTCCGGTAAGATCCACCGCAATTCCGCCCATGAGGTAGTGCTGGCAGGGGAAAACGGGAATCAGATCCTGTGCGATATCCACCCCCTCCTCCAGGCAGCGCCGGGAGATTGCCGGGAAGCGGTTATATAAAAACTCCCGCCCCTTATGCGTGATATCCAAAAAGAACTGGTTGCTGCCCGTGCGGCGCGATTCCAGGATGATTGCGCGCGATACGACATCCCGCGGGGCAAGCTCCAGCCGCTCGTCATAATGCGCCATAAAGCGCTGGCGCTCACAGTTAAGCAGGTAAGCGCCCTCACCACGAACCGCTTCACTAATCAGGAATTGCTCACGTTCATTCTCCGAATGGAACGCCGTGGGGTGAAACTGCACATAGCTCAAATCCTTGATCTGTGCCCCGAGCTCATAAGCCAGGCGGATGCCGTCGCCCGTCGCAATTGCAGAGTTAGTGGTGTAGCGGTAGACGCGGCCGATGCCGCCTGTGGCCAGGATACAATAGCTGCAAAACACACTGGCAGGCGTCTCCCCGCAAAGCAGATCCAACCGGAAACCGCCGCGCACCTGTTCCATTGTGCACACCATGGTGTTTTCAACCAGCTCGATATTGGGCCTTGCGCGCACCTGCGCCAGCAGCTTAACGACGATCTCATAGCCGGTCTGATCCTTGTGATGCACAATCCTGCGGCGTGAATGCCCGCCCTCCAGCGTTTTCTGCGGGCGGCCGTCAGGCGCTTTGTCAAAATCCACGCCCATTGCCATGATGCGGCGCACATCCTCCGGGCCTTCGTGCACAAGGATATCCACGCTGGCAGGGTTGTTTTTGTATCCCCCGGCAATCAGCGTATCCTCATAGTGCAGCTCAAAGCTGTCGTTGTCAAAATCCAGCACAGCCGCTACGCCCCCTTGGGCAAGCGAGCTGTTGGAGAGCGTATCCTCGCGTTTGGAGAGCATCAGCACCCGGACGCTTTCGTTGAACTGAAGCGCCGCATAGAGCCCTGCAGCCCCGCAGCCGGCAATCACAACATCATAAACCTGTTCTTTCACCATACCTGGCATCTCTTTTCCCTGCGGCGTCAGCCGCCGTATTTCAGCATATTGTCAAGGCTCCGCCTTGCCGCAAGGCGAAGGCCTTCCTCCAGTTGAATCTCTTCGCCCCCCTTACCGGCGACCGCCGCATAGACATCCTCCAGCGAGGTCATTTTCATATCCGGGCAAACGAGCTTATCCCCACGCAGCTGATAAAATTGCCGGTTGGGGTATTTCTGAATCAAATCGTTGTATACGCCGCATTCCGTGCCAAAGAGGATGCTCTCCTCCTCGTTTTGCAGAGCGTAGCGGATGATCTCGCTCGTAGCGCCGATCATATCCGCATGCGCCAGCGCCTGCGGCGGGCACTCCGGGTGCATGGCAAGCTTTGCATGCGGGTGCCGTGCCTTTGCGCGCAGGACATCCTGCTCTGTGATGCTGCCGTGCACAGGGCAATATCCATCCCACAGGATGACCTCCTTCTCCGGGCACTGTTCCCGCACCCATGCGCCCAGGTTTTGATCCGGGATAAATAATATTTTCTTTCCCGGCAGGGCGCGGACAATCCGCACCGCGCTGGAGGAGGTCACGCACACATCGCACTCCGCCTTGAGCGCGGCGGTCGTATTCACATAGGCCACCACCGTCACATCCGGATTTTCCTCCCGGAAGGCGCGCACGCGCGCAGGGGAAATCTGCTCCGCCATGGGGCAGGTAGCCCGCCGCTTAGGCAGAAGCACGCACTTCTCCGGCGATAAAATCTTAACGGTTTCCGCCATGAAGCGCACGCCGCACACCACCACCCGCTTTTGCGGATAAGCGGTCGCGGCCTTGGCCAGCGCATAGCTGTCGCCGCACACATCGGCAACTGCAAGGATTTCCGGCGCCTGATAGGTGTGCGCCAAAATCAGCGTGTCGCTTTTTTCCTGCTCCTGCTTGAGCAGCCGCCTATATTCTTCCTGTTTCAAAAAAGTCCCCCCAAATCAACCCAAGCGGGAACCGGCGCCGTTTTCCCCCGCCATTGCGTTTTATTGTACCACCATCTGATTAAGCGCACAATATTTTTTAAAACGTTGTTGCATAAAAAAAAGTAGTGGGATATGATACAAAATAAAGAATTTTTCTTTGCCCACCTGGGAAAAGGGAGATGTTTATGGCCTATTTTGAAAATATAGAGCGCCCGGAGCGGGCGCTTCTTGTCAGTGTGGACACCGGGGATTTTGACGCGCAGGCCTCCATTGACGAATTAGAGGAGCTTGCGCACACAGCTGGTGCCGAGGTGCTCGCCAAAATGGTGCAGAAACGCGCCGCGCCGGATGCCGCCACCTTTATCGGCTCCGGCAGGATTGCGGAGCTGCGGGATTTCTGCCAGCAGAATGAGGCGGATCTGTTGATCTTTGACGGCGAGTTGACTCCTTCCCAGCAGCGCAACATTGAAAAGCTGACGGATGTGCGTGTTGTTGACCGCACAACACTCATCCTGGATATTTTCGCCGCACGCGCACGCTCCAGCGAGGGTAAGCTGCAGGTGGAGCTGGCGCAGCTGAAATACACACTGCCCAGGCTCGGCGGCAAGGGCACAGAGCTTTCCCGCCTGGGCGGCGGCATCGGCACGCGC
>USBP01000300.1 GCA_900552985.1 uncultured Oscillospiraceae bacterium | reverse complement strand
CAGCCTTCCTTGCCGGAAGGCAAGGAGAATCACGCAGCCAGGGGCGTGGCCACAGCGCTGAAAACCGATGGATACCCTTGTACATTGATGCTATCTATTTTTAGGTTATTCCCATTATAGCACGCCTTTTCAAATTGGCAATAGTAAATTTGTATAAACAAAGCGCCAAAATGCATAAAAATCCATCATTTTGCGTATTTCCACGGTTTTCATGCAAGCAGCGCTCACGGGCTGCCCATCAGCAGCCTCACCGTCAGCGCGGAGAGCAGAAAACATGTCAAATCGGCGCAAAGGGCCGCCGGCACCGTATGGCGCGTCTTTTTTACCCCCACTGCACCATAGTAAACGGTAACCGCATAAAACGTCGTCTCAGAGGAGCCCATCATCACGCTCGCTACCCTGCCCGCAAAGGAATCCGGGCCGCAGTTTTTCAAAATCTGCTCAAACATCGTGATAGAGCCACTGCCGGAGAGCGGGCTGAGCACTGTCAGCGGCATCACCTCCTTCGGAAGCCCCATCATCCTGGAAAGGGGTTCCATCGCCCCCATGAGCACCGCCAGACCACCCGACTCCCGCAGCATTCCCACCGCCATCACCAGCCCCACCAAAGGCGGCAGCAGAGAACGAAAGGTTTCCAGCCCGGTTTTCGCCCCCTCCAGAAAGCAGTCAAATACCTTGACCCCCCGGAGTAGTCCGTACCCGATAATCAAAACGACAATGACCGGCAGAACCCACATGCCTACCTGCACCATACGGCATCCCCCCTATCCCGGCCTGCGGCTTCGGGCTGTTTGTCTCGCTGGCCGTTTCCTGCCGCCTCTGCGCAGCAGCCAGGCCATGATTAAACCAACTGCCAGTGCAGCGGCAGAGGTCAGCCAGGCCGCAGGCATGATATCCATTGGCACCGCCGCGCCATATTCCTGCCGCAGCAGCGCGACCGTTGTGGGCACCAAGTGCAGGGCCGCCGTATTGAGCACAACAAAATTCACCATCTCATCGGTTGCAACGGCTGGATTGGGATTGCTCTGTTGTAAACCGCGCATGGCGGTAAGCCCCAGAGGCGTGGCGGCGTTGCCGAGCCCTAACAGATTCGCTGTAATATTCATGGAGATTGCAGACATTACCGGAGAATCCTTTTGCATATGAGGAAATAAAAAACGGAGCAGCGGTGAAAAAAAACGACTTACCGCTTTCGTCAGCCCCGAGGCCTTTGCTACCTCCATCAAACCGCCCCACAGGCACAACGCACCCAGGAGCTTGATGCAGAGGGAAACCGCATCCGAAGCGCCGGCCATCACCGCATTGGAGAGGGCAAGCATGTTCCCCTTCCACGCCGCTGATAGAAAGGCAAAAATCAGCATCCCTGCCCAAATATAATTCATCATCGTCATATTTCCCCTTTTGAATATCACAAATTATTTTTCCATCTTTTATTTAATTGTATTGAATTTTTGTTAATTTTATCCCAAAAATTCTGTCAAACTTTGTTGATATTTCTATTGACTTTAATGTAAGTAACTGGTACATTATATACAAGGTACATAGTACCCCGCGAATCTTCCCGAATCGGCCCGTTAGCCGTCGGGAACGGCGCAAAAAAACAGGGAGTGTGATATCCATGAAATCCATCGGTATGGTAAGGCCAGTCGACGAAATGGGGCGCATCGTTCTGCCCAAGGAGCTGCGCAGGCAGTTCAACATTGAAGACGGCGAGGATTCTGTTGAGGTTTTTGTCGACGGCGACAAGATCATCCTCAAGAAGTATGCGCCGGCCTGCATTTTCTGCGGCGATGTTGAGAATGCGGTCGAGTACAAGGGCCATCGCGTATGCCCGGATTGCGTACGCAAGCTCAATGTAATCGTCGAGTAAAAATCCCGATCCGCCGGCTTGGCGGCTCCAAGCCAGGATTTCCCTTGACAGCCGGCTTGATTTGCTGTATGATAAAGCGGTTTCGTGAGGGAGTAGTTCGCGCGGTTTGCCGCGTGTCAAGTCAACATACTGGCCTTTGGCCTGGCTTGCCTTAATGAACAAGACTCATGTACAGCCCTTTTGGGGGCTGTACATGAGTTTTTTTATCCCTACGACGCTTGCCTGATATTTGTAAAGAAAGGAATGCAACCTTATGGATTCTGTCACCCTTTTTCTGCTCGCCTGCGGGCTCGCGATGGATGCTTTCGCCGTTTCCCTCTCTAACGGCCTGTGCTATCAGAATTTCAAGCGCAGCCAGGCGCTCCTCTCCTCGGTTACATTTGGCCTTTTTCAGGCGGCTATGCCGGTCATCGGTTATTTTGCCGGGCGATTTTTCAGCGAGGCGATCGCCTCCGTCGATCACTGGATCGCCTTTATCCTGCTGGGATTCATCGGCGGCCATATGTTCCTTGAGGCCGTCCGGGAAATTCGCCGGCCAGAAGCGTGCCCCTGCAAACGCCCCTTTACCATCCGTATCCTGCTGGTGCAGGGTGTCGCCACCAGCATCGACGCCCTTGCCGTGGGCGTCAGCTTCGCTTTGATTGACACCAATATCGGGCTGGCCGCCGCTGTAATCGGCGTGATTACCTGTGCGCTTTGCATTCTGGGCGCCGCCATCGGCAAAAAGTTCGGCGCATTTTTGGGCCAGTGGGCAAAGCTGCTCGGCGGCGTTATCCTGATAGGGATTGGCCTGAAAATCCTGATAGAGCACCTGATGAGCGGCTCCTAAACACCAAGCAGAAACGCCC
>USBP01000299.1 GCA_900552985.1 uncultured Oscillospiraceae bacterium | reverse complement strand
CCGCCGCGATCCAGCTGTTGGAGACCGGCGCCATGCTTTCCGGCTTAACGCTGTGTCTGCACCCTTGGGAAAGCGATGCCGGCCTGGAGGATGCACGGCACGTTGCGCAGCAGCTTGGCTTCCCGCACGAATTTTTTTCACTCAAGGAGCAATTTCAATCGCAGGTGATTGACCGCTTTATCAGCGAATACCGCGCCGGGAAAACGCCGAACCCCTGCATTGACTGCAACCGGGAAATTAAATTTGGCGCGCTGCTGGAGCTGGCGCGCCGCCGTGGCTTTGACGCGCTGGCAACCGGGCATTACGCGCGCGTTGCGCGGGACGGCGCCAGCGGACGCTGGCTGCTCAAAAAGGCGGTGGATGAGCAGAAGGATCAGAGCTATGTTCTCTACCAGCTCACGCAGGAGCAGCTCGCGCAGGTGCGCTTTCCTCTGGGCGGGCTAAGCAAGGCACAGGCGCGCGCATTGGCGGAGCAGCACGGCCTGCTCAACGCGCACCGGCCGGATAGTCAGGATATCTGTTTCATCCCAGATGGCGATTATGCCGCGTTCATTCAGCGCGCCACAGGGGAGCCGCCTGCCTCCGGCCGCTTTATCGATTCTGTTGGGAATACGCTTGGCACGCATCGGGGCCTGATCCATTACACGGTCGGTCAGCGCAAGGGCCTTGGCATCGCCCTCGGGAGGCCCGTATACGTCCTCGCAAAAAACGCGCGCGACAACACCGTTACGCTCGGAGAGAACAGCGCGCTTTTCTCCCGGGAAATGACGGTGGATCACATCAACCTGATCTCTGTCGCCTCGCTTTCGGAGCCGATGCGCGTTCAGGTAAAGGCGCGCTACCGCCATGCCGCCCAGCCCGCCACCATCTACCCGGAGGGCAACTGCATCCGTGTGGTTTTTGATCAGCCGCAGCGGGCGATTACGCCCGGCCAGGCTGCCGTCTTTTATGACGGCGAGGTTGTGGTCGGCGGCGGTACAATCGTTTGATACGCACCGCCGGACAATCGATTCCCTAATTACGTCAAAACCGCCTTCGGAGGATTTTCCATCTGCGGTTTTGTAAAGGGAGGTTTGCGGCCTGTTATCTCTTGCTGAACTGCGGCGCGCGGCGTGCGCCCTTGAGGCCGTACTTTTTCCTTTCCTTCATCCTTGGGTCGCGGGTGAGGAAGCCGGCTTTCTTCAGCGCGGGGCGGAGCGCCTCGTCATATTGAAGCAGCGCACGGGAAAGGCCATGGCGGATTGCGCCGGCCTGGCCGGTCACACCGCCGCCGTTTACACGGCAGACAATATCAAACTTCTCGGTCGTGCCGGTCAGCGCAAGGGGCTGGCGGACGATGAGCTTCAGCGTTTCAAGGCCGAAATAATCGTCAATGGCCCTGTCGTTAATCGTGATCTTGCCCGTGCCGGGGTAAACGCGCACGCGGGCAACGGATTTTTTCCTGCGGCCAGTGCCATAAAAATAGGGATTGCTATCGTACATGTTCCTTTTCCTCCTTCCTTAAAACGCCCATTCCTGAGGCTTCTGAGCAGCGTGCTTGTGCTCAGCGCCCTTATATACACGAAGCCTGGTCAACGCATTGCGGCCGATTACAGTATCCGGCAGCATTCCCTTGACGGCAAGCTGCATTGCAAAATCAGCGCGCGTCTTCATCAGGGTGCTGTATTTGACCTCTTTAAGGTGGCCGATATAGCCGGAATGATGATAATACATCTTCTGATGGAGCTTGTTGCCCGTCAGAACTGCCTGATCCGCATTGATGATAATGACGTGGTCGCCGCAGTCGGCATTTGGCGTAAAGGTCGGCTTGTGCTTGCCGCGCAGCAGGATAGCGGCCTGGGCGGCGACGCGGCCCATCGGCTTGCCGGCTGCATCAAGCACATACCAATTGCGGGTGATATCGCCCGCCTTCGGCATATAGGTTGACATAGTAAAACCTCCAATTTATATCGTCTTACCTTTTTCAGTGCCCGCTTAGCATACCACAAAGGGAGGAGGGCTGTCAAGCTTTTTCTCAATTTTTTAATTTAACATGCTATCCCTTTTAAAATCTCCCGTTTTCATCGTTTTTAGCGGCGAATGCTCTGCCATCAAAAATGAAAACAGCGCGTAGCCATCGCGGAACGTATAGATTGAAAAAAGATGGACAATCCTTTTACTATACGCTATAATCAAATTATCCAGGGAAAACTCTGAGAATTTGTTCATTCAGGAGGATTGTTTATGAAAAAATATGTGTGCGTCGTTTGTGGCTATGAATATGACCCCGCGGTTGGCGACCCGGATAACGGCATTGCCCCCGGCACTGCGTTTGAGGATCTGCCGGAGGATTGGGTCTGCCCTCTGTGCGGCGTGGGGAAGGATCAGTTTGAGCAAGCATAAAAGGGAGGCGTACAATGGATCAAACCGCCCTGTTTAAGCTTTCCTACGGCCTTTATGTCGTCGGGGTAAAAAATGGGAATTCCTTTGGCGGCTGCATCGTGGATGCGATGATGCAGGTCACCTCCGATACGCCTCCGCTGCTGATGCTTGGCAGCATGCATAACAACCTGACGAACCAGCTGCTGCGCGAAACCGGGGAGTGTACGATTTCCGTCCTCCGGGCGGATGTGGATCCCTTCGTGATCGCAAACTTTGGCTTCCAATCCGCGCGTAAAACGGACAAATGGGCCAATGTAGAGCATGTGGTCAAGGATGGGCTCCCCATTTTATTGGATGCTGC
>USBP01000298.1 GCA_900552985.1 uncultured Oscillospiraceae bacterium | reverse complement strand
CGGCCCGCCGGCTGTCCCCATCTGCTGCGAGAGAGCTGCGGGGAATCAATCAAAGATTGTTTTTTTGCGTGCTGTGGGGAGCTTCCCTATCCGCAGGGAGGCGATCACGGCCCTGGCGGCGTTCGTCTGGGAACCGATGCGCCCCGCCGGCAGGCAGAGGGTAGCGTTTGTGAGCCCTTCGCACCTGACTGTGCCGTTGTGAATGAATTTTCCCACAGCCGGAACCGGTTTGCCGCCATTGACAGCGAGCGTCGTCTTTTGCAGCCGGGTCTCGATACGCAGCGTGACCAGCGTGTTCAAAGGGATATCGCAGGGGAATTCATATTCGTAGCTCTCCCGCGTAAAGCCAAGCCTCCCAGATGCTGTAATACGGATATCGTGCGTGCCATAGGGCGCGTCGCATTCGAGCAGAATCTGCCCGGGCTTTTTCTCCGCCAGCGTGAGCTCCATTTCGAGAAAGCTGCCAACCTCCAGGCTGCCAAGCGGCAGACCGGCGTAGCTTTCACCGCCGCGCAGGATAAGGCCCTTGCCGAAATCCGCCCCTGCCGGCTCCGCCAGATCGCGCCCGTTACCGGAGAGATCCTTCTGCGGCTGCGCGCCGTCAAAGCGGTAATCCGCAAACAATCCTTTTGCTGCCGGAGAACGGCGCAGCGGGTTGCTGCGCGGGGCAAAGGCAGTCACACGGGCGAGCTTGCCGATTGCGGCCGCGCTCCCTTTCTCCCAGCCATTTGCCCAGGTTTTTTCTGAAAAAAGCGGCAGTGCATCAAAAAACCGGAGGAAAAGATCCGCCTCCGTCAGGCCGGAGGCCTTTTTGTCAATGTTATCGTTCCACAAAGCGTAAGCCGCGCCCAGCATTTGCGGATCCCCAGCGGGCAATGCCCGGTATTTTCCGTTTTTGAGCCGGATTTTGCGCGGCTCAAACAGCTTGTAGACCCTCTTTTTATTGAGCAGATCCGCATAGCTGCCCCTGTTGCCTTTTCCGTTTGGCACCATGTAGAGCAAATGATCGATTGTGTTGATGAGCTGGAAGCCCATCTCATACATCTCCATGCCGTCCGCCCAGCTGTTGGACCAAAGGTTCAGCTGCACGTTTTCAATTGCCTCAGGGAGGATTTGGGTAACAGGCTGATCCTTAATCCACGTAAAGCCGCCCCAGAGCCGGACGGGGTTTGTCTGCTTCAAATACGGCACCAGAGTGTTGACAAAGCGGCGATATGCGCCGTAATCCGACAAAAATTCGTCTGCACCGATGTGGACGGTGGTTTCTGCATCGAACACGGGAGCATCCCCGCGGGCATAGTCATCAAAAATCCGTTTGACCAGATCCACCGCTTCCGGCCGGCTGATATCCAGATGATCTGTCAGCGGACGTTTTTTTTGCAGCGGAGAGGTCTGCCCCTCCACCATGCATTCTGGGAACACCTTGGCGAACGAAAGCGCGTGTGCAGGCACGTCGATCTCCGGTACGATATGCACATGAAAGCGCTCCCGCGCCTCCTCGATCAGCGCCTTAAAGCCAGCCTTGGAATAGGAGTAGTCCTTCGCTGTGGCAGATTGGCCCGCCTCGTTTTGCAGGCTGGATTCCAGCCGCATCGCCTCATAGGCATCGAAGCTGTCCCGCTCCTGGCCGCTCTGGTTATAATCCTCCAGCCAGATGTAGTTGTCATTGAGATGTAGCTGCAGGTCGTTCATTTTATACCACGCCATGTTGCGAATCACATCGCGCAGAATCTCCAGTGAAAAGGGCCGCCGGCCCACGTCCAGCATAAAGCCGCGCAGCGGATATTTAGGGTAATCCCGGATCTCCCCGCGGGGCAGGCGGTAGGGCGCGCCGCTTTGCCGCAGCATTTGCAGGATGGTGCGCGTGGCCCAGTAGACACCGCATGGATGGCTGGAGGTCATCCTGACGCATGCGCCGGATTCAATGCGGTAGCCCTCCTCGCCAAGGTAAGCATCCTCTTTCTCCAGCGACAGATAAAAATCCCCTTCCCGAGGCGCGCTTTCATAGCGAATTGGCAGCTCGGCACCGGTCATCTCCCGGTAATCCAGCTGGAATTCCCTCGCCGCGCTGGCAAGCAGCTCAGCCGCGCTGGAGGAGACGGTAATCGCGGTTTTTTCAGAGGGGCGGAACCAGCCGCTGTCTTCGCTGTGCCATTGCGCAAGCTCCGGGATGACGGTGGGCTTGGGGTGTGCGGGCTTTGTGCGGTAAAGGCCCGGGATTTGAATCGAATAATCCCGGGTGACGACCTGCTTGCCATCCGGGCCGCTCACCTGGAAGGAGAGCAGCACCTCCTGACCGGTCAGCGGCGGGTGGACGGTTAAATCCCTTGCGACAATCTGCGGGCAATCCGTGCCATGCAGCACGGCGTGACAGCCTTCCGGCACAGAGAGTCGGATCGCCTGGCTGGAAGTGTCATAGGCGATGGTGAGCGGCGCTTTTTTGCCAGGCGCCGGTTCTTTCTTTCTTGTTTTGCGCATCATTGAACCCCCATTATTTATCATCCCGGTCAATATAGCATGATTGCTGTGAAAACGCAACTGTATTTTCCGCTGTGTCCCCACAGGCGGCAGGGACATTAAGGGGAGAATAAACATTTTTGAATTAATTTTTTATTTATGTTTATACAGAAGGAAGCGGCTTGGCACAGGCCGTTCCCTTGTGCTACAATAGCATCAGTGTACAAGGGTACCCATCGGTTTTCAGCGCTGTGGCCACGCCCCTG
>USBP01000297.1 GCA_900552985.1 uncultured Oscillospiraceae bacterium | reverse complement strand
CGATACGGCAAACACCTGCAGCGCCGCCGCAAATACACCGCCCGCCATAAGGACGGCCAGAACGATGGCGATCACCCGCACAACCTTCTTGGACATGGCAAAGCATCCTTTCTATACTTTTGCAAATGAGGTCAGCCCTCAATCTTCATATACCGTTTCATATCCGCCGCGAGTGCGTCTGTCAACTGCTGCGCTTTTTCCCGCGTTTGCTCCCGCGCAGTGATATAGACCTTGATCTTTGGCTCTGTTCCGCTTGGGCGCACAATCACGCCGCTGCCGCCCGGCAGCTTATAGGAGAGGACATTGGATTCGGGCAGTGTAATCTCCCGACGGACGCCGCTGGTCATATCCGTGGCGACGCGTGTTTTATAATCGTAGAGCAGCGCCACCGGCAGGCCGCCGATCTCCCTGGGAGGCTGCTCGCGCAGGGCGCGCATCATGCCATCCATTTTCTCCATGCCCTCCGCGCCCTCAAAGCTAAAATTCAGAAGGCTGCTCAGATACATGCCGTGTGCTTCGTACAGAGCATCCATCACCTGCAAAAGCGTTTTGCCCTGCTGCTTGTAGAAGGAGGCCATCTCACAAATCAGCAATGAGGCCACCACGGCATCCTTGTCGCGTGCATGTGTGCCGGCAAGGTAACCGTAGCTCTCCTCCATGCCGATGACGAAGCGCTCCGCCTCGCCCTTCTTTTCCAGATTCGTAATAAGCTCGCCAATATATTTGAAGCCGGTGAGCAGATCAACCGTTTTGGCGCCATATTTTTCCGCTATGGCGGCCACCAGCTGTGTGGTCACAATGGTTTTCACCACGACCGGATCCTTTGGCAGCGTCCCTTTTGCCTTTCGCTGCGCCAGCAGGTAATCCGCCAGCAGCGCCCCGACCTCGTTGCCCGTCATCAGACGGTATTCCTCACCATCGCGCACGGCGATGCCAACGCGGTCGCAATCCGGATCTGTCGCAAGCAGGAGGTCCGCAGGATGCTCCTTTGCAAGCTCCAACGCACATTCAAACGCCTGACGGATTTCAGGATTCGGGAAGGGGCAGGTGGGGAAGTTGCCGTCTGGCAGCTCCTGCTGCGGAACAACCGTTACATCTGCAATCCCGGCCCGGCGCAGCACCTCCCGCACCGGCTTGTTTCCCGTGCCGTTGAGCGGAGTGTAAATCACCTTCAGGCCGGCGGTTTCACACGATTCCGGATGCACGCGCTGGGAAAGCACACGCGCATAAAACTCCTCGATCAGGCTCTCCTCAATCAGGCGGATCCGGCCATCCCGGCACGCCTCGTCAAACCCCATGCGCTTGACGCCTTCAAACAGATCCACCTTTTCAATGCAGCGGTAGGTTTCCTCCGCCGCCTCATCCGTCATCTGATAGCCCTCGGGATCATAGCACTTATAGCCATTGTATTTGGCCGGGTTATGGCTGGCAGTGATGATAATGCCGGATTGGCAGCGCAGCCTGCGCACCGCAAAGGAGAGCATCGGAGTGGGCACCAGCTCCGGGAAAAAATGCACCACAATGCCGTTGGCCGCGAGCACGCCGGCGGCCTCCCGCGCAAAAAGATCTGATTTGATGCGGGAATCATAGGCAATCGCCACCTGCGGCGCCGTATAGCGCGCGTTCAGGAAATCAGCCAGGCCCTGTGTCGCCTGGTTGACCGTATAAATGTTCATCCGGTTGGTTCCTGCGCCAAGCACGCCGCGCAGGCCCGCCGTCCCGAATGCAAGGTTGCGGTAAAAACGATCCAAAATCTCATCCGGCTGCCCCTCAATCGCATCCAGCTCCGCTTTCAGCTCCGGGTCGAGCACGGCCTTCTCCCGCCAAAGCGCGTAAAGTGCATTGATATCGTTCATAACTGTCCCATCCTTTCCGCAAGCCGAGGCTTGTCTTTGCAAGGTTGCCTGTTTGCACGGAAAGCGCACAAGCGCAGCCCGCGCCCAAAATATCCGTTTGCCTTCTCATCCGCCGAAAAGCATGGAACGCAAGCAGCGTTCCCACCCGCAGAAGCACAAATTTTCACAGGCCCTAAAAAGGCAGCTTTATTGTACCGCTTCCATAGGGACCTGTCAACGAGGCTGTAGGCCAACTTTTCGTTGTTTTTCGATTAAAACACATGTATAATAAGTAATAACAATATAATAATCTATAAATTTGTATTAAATTTCCCAAGAATGGAGAATTTTTAATTATGTTTACCTCTGTAACCAGTCTCGGCCTGTTTGGGATGGAGACATTCCTGGTGGAAACGGAGTGCGATCTCTCCGGCGGCCTTCCCCGCTTTGATATTGTAGGCCTGCCGGACACGGCAGTCAGCGAAGCGCGTGATCGCGTGCGCTCCTCCATCAAAAACTGCGGTATGGAGTTCCCTGTGTCGCGCATCACCATCAACCTGGCCCCGGCCGACGTCCGAAAGGAAGGGCCACTCTATGACCTGCCAATTCTCATCGCGCTGCTCAGCGCGACCCGGCAAATCACAGCAGAGCTCTCCGGTTGCGCCTTCCTGGGCGAGCTCTCCCTGGGCGGCGGCGTCCGCCGGATCAGAGGCGTGCTACCCATGCTGCTGGAGGCAAAGAAAAACGGCCTCAAAAATGTTTTCATCCCGGCGGAGAACGCGGCGGAGGGCGCTGCTGTTGCCGGCATCAACATTTTCCCGGTCGGGCACGTGACACAGCTGCTCGCCCACCTGCGCGGCCAGGAGCAGCTTGTTCCGGTGACGCCGCTCCAATT
>USBP01000296.1 GCA_900552985.1 uncultured Oscillospiraceae bacterium | reverse complement strand
CGCCTTAGCGGCGATGTTCCCCTTGTACACTGACGCTGCAATCAGTATAGCATATCCCTGACGCGAACGCCAGAAAAAAGGAGCGGCTGCAACACCGCCCCCACAGAATTTGTTATTGCGTTGGCTTCGTTTCTTCCAGGCCCAACAGCTTCAACGGCCCTATGAAGATATAGACCATGCTGCACACAAGGCTTACTGCAAACAGCGCGAGCGAACCTGGATGCGCTGCAAAATATTGAAACAGCGCTTGAAACGCGGGCGGCTGCCAGAGCAGGGCGATCCCCACCGCTACAGCGCCGATGGCGGCCACCAGCACGGCGCCCGCCGCCGTATCCTTCGCCGCCTTTGCCAGCGGATGCCTTTCCTTGCAGTGCAGATCAACCGACCGCTCGATTGCCGTGTTAACAAGCTCACCTGCAACTACAATCGCGTTTGCGAGGAAGATGATGGCAAACTGGGTACGGGAAAGCTCAAAAAAATCAAAGCCCAGCAGGAAATAATACATATACGCCATGCAGATGAAATGGATACGCATATTGCGCTCGCGGTGCAGGCAGTAAAAAATGCCGCGGATCGCATACACAAAGCTCATGCCCAAGGCTTTCATAAAAATCCTTCCCAAACAGACAGGCCGGAACAGCGGCGCCCCCAGGAGGCCGTCTTTCGGCAAAACGGCAAAAGCGGCGCGCGCTCAGCAAAAGCTGGGAGGCTGCCGCCCCGGCTTCGTTTTATGTTCCTGAAGCTGGGCGGGATCAGTCGCCCATATAATAGCTGCCGTTTCGCTGCAGGCCGAGCTGAGTCAGCACGGTCTCCTCCTTTTCGCGCATTCGGACGCTTTCGAGGCCGCCGGCTTCGTGGTCATAGCCAAGCAGGTGAAGCATGGAGTGCACGGTCAAAAAGCCGATTTCGCGCTGCAGGGAATGGCCGTAGCGCTCCGCCTGTTCTACAGCGTGCGGCATGGAGATCACGATATCGCCGAGCATCTGCGCGCCGGTATCCGGATTGGTGTCGTAGACGCCGTTTTCGCCGAGCGGGAATGAGAGCACGTCCGTGCTGCTGTCCACATTGCGGTACTGCTTGTTGAGCTTGTGAATTTCGTCGTCATCTACAAACTTGACGCTGATCTCGGCAGGGCCCTGGAACTTTTCCAGAATCAGCACGGCGGTGCAGCAGCGGCGCACGAGCATGCGCACCCCTGTGGGGATTTTCACTTCCTTCTGTGCGTTGGAGATAATCACTTTCACTTTATTTTCTGTCATTTCTTCGTTTGCCCTCCTCGTGTTTTTCATAGGCTTTGATGATATCCTGCACCAGCCGGTGGCGCACGACGTCTTTTTCGGTAAAGGAAACGGTGGCGATGCCCTCGATGCCTTTGAGGATGCGCATGACCTCAACGAGGCCGGAGCGCTTCCCATCGGGCAGATCTACCTGCGTGATGTCGCCTGTCACGACAATTTTGGAGTTGAAGCCCAGGCGCGTTAAAAACATTTTCATCTGCTCGCTGGTGGTGTTTTGCGCTTCATCCAGAATGATAAAGCTGTCGTCCAGCGTGCGGCCGCGCATATAGGCCAGTGGGGCGACCTCGATATTCCCGCGCTCCTGAAATTTTTGAAAGTTTTCCGCCCCGAGCATATCAAACAAAGCGTCATAGAGCGGGCGCAGGTAAGGGTCAACCTTGTGCTGAAGGTCGCCGGGCAGGAAGCCGAGCTTTTCCCCCGCCTCCACAGCAGGGCGGGTCAGAATGATACGGTTGACCTCCTTAGCGCGGAAAGCGGTGACAGCCATCGCCACGGCGAGGTAGGTTTTGCCCGTGCCCGCCGGACCGACGCCCAATACGATCGTATTTTGATTGATCGCCTCGATGTACCGCTTTTGCCCCAGCGTTTTCGGCTTGACGGGCTTGCCGCGCGAGGTAATGCAGACACAGTCCGCTGTGAGGGCATGGAGTTTATCCTCGCTGCCTTCCTCCACCAGGGAGAGCACATAACGCACATTCTGCTCGCTGAGCGATTCTCCCCGGTTGATGAGCGTTAAAAGCCCGCCGATCGCACGCACGGCGCGGGAGACGTTTTCCGCCTCGCCGGTGACCTTGAGATCAGAGCCGCGGCTGATGACGTTGACACCGTATTCCCTTTCGACCAACCGGATATTTTCATCAAAGCTGCCGAAAAGACTAACGGCCTGCTCCAGCCGGTCAACGCTGATAGTCTGTTCAAACATGAAGGTCCATCACCCGCCTTATCCATATCCGCAGATAACAAACGAAATTACACTACGAATATTTTGTTACATTATAACATATTTTTTGGCAAAAGTCATCGATTATGAATAAAAAACGGTACAAAGTATCAGCGATTTTATGTCGCATTCTTGTGCATCTATCCAAGCCGGTTTTTTCAGGAAAAGTTAGCGCCGGATGGTTTATTATTTGGTAAAATTCAGGTATAATATGCAGGGAATTCTGTTTATCAATACGATTAACGGCCTCTGGCCGGGGATGGATGGACAAAATGTTTGTAGATGTTGCAAAAATCAAAATTGAGGCGGGCAACGGAGGCAATGGCGCCGTATCCTTCCGCCGGGAAAAATATGTTGCGGCAGGCGGGCCGGATGGAGGAGACGGCGGCAAGGGCGGAGATATTATCTTCCAGGCGGATGACCACCTTGCCACGCTGTCCGACTTCCGGTATAAACGAAAATACAAAGCGCCCAACGGGCAGGACGGCGGCCCGCGCCGCC
>USBP01000295.1 GCA_900552985.1 uncultured Oscillospiraceae bacterium | reverse complement strand
TGGCGCGGCCGCTTTCTTTTGCCTGAGGACAAATTTGCGTAAAATGTGAACAATGATGTAATAAGGACGGAATTCTCAGGAATACGCTTGAAAAATTCGGTTAAATAGGATAAAATACCTTTGTTATGTTGAAATCATGGCGTAAGCGCCGCGGCTGATTGGTATCTGTTTTTTGGCCGCGCCGGCTGCCGGATAGTACATGAGAAAAGGATGAACACAATGGCAAACAAGAACGAAAAATCGCAGGCGGAGCTGTACCGCGAGGAGCGGAAAGCACGGCAGGCGAAGCTTGCAAAAAAACGCGAAAAAAAATCGCCCAGGCGCATTGCGGCGGAGCAGAAGCTGATGAAGGCAATCCCTTATGTGATTGTGACAGTTGCGGTTATTTGCGCCGCGGGGTGGTTCCTTAATTTTATGGGCGTGCCGCAGCGGATGACCACAGTGATGACCGTGGGCGGAGAAAAGATCAATCAGGCGGAGTATACGTATTATTATCAGCAGATCTATTCCAATTACGCAAGCCAGGCGCAGCAGTATGCGCAATATGGCATCACCGGGGTCGCCGGTATGCTGGATTATACACAGGTCCCCAGCGAGCAGGTATATGACGGTGAGGATGCCGAGGGCAAGGGCGACGATTACATGTGGTCCGATTTCCTGCGGGATAAGACGAACGAGTACATTCAGCAGTATGTTGTGCTGGGTTCGGCGGCGAAGGAGGCAGGGATCACGCTCAGCGAGAGTGAGCAGGCGGATATTGATGAATCCATCAAAAGCCTGCGTGAGCAGGCTGCCAGCAATGATTTTTCTCTCAACGCTTATCTTCGGTTGTATTACGGCCGAGGTGTGAATGAGGATATCCTGCGTGAGGCCATGGAGCTGGAGACGCTCTCCAACAAGCTGTTTGAGCAAAAGGGCGATGAGCTCGCCGCAGCCTATACCGATGAACAGTTGGAAGAGAAGTATCAGGAAGATAAGAACGATTACGACGTTGTGACAGCGCGGATGTTTATGGTTTCGATAGAAACGCCGGACTATCCGGAGGATGCGACAGATGAGGAGAAGGAAAAGCTTGACGAGGAGGCTGCTGCCGATGCAAAGGCAAAGGCTGACCAGATGCTCAGCCGTGTGACGGATGAGGAATCTTTTAAGGAGCAGGCTTTGGCAAATGCCTCTGAGGATGAAAAGGAAAATTATGAGAAGGATGAGGCGACGCTGATGGAGAATTCTGCGGTGTCGGATTTCTCCCAGATCAGTGATGAGGCTGTAGAATGGGCTGCCTCCGCTAAGGCGGGCGATAAGCGGGTGTTTGAAACGGATATGGGCTGCTACGTCGCTTATATTGTAGAGGCCGCCCACCGTAATGAGTCTGCGACGATAGATGTCCGCCACATCCTGTTCCAGGTCGATTCCGAGGCGGAGGATCAGGAGGCCGCCAAGGCGGAAGCAAAGCAGAAGGCGGAGGATGCGCTTGCCGAATGGGAGAAGGGCGACAAGACGGAGGAAAGCTTTGCCGATTTGGCTACAGAGCTGACGGAGGATCCCGGTTCCCAGAGCACAGGCGGTCTGTATGAAAATGTGTATGAAGGGCAGATGGTGCAGTCGTTTGAGGATTGGTGCTTTGATGAGGCGCGCAAGCCGGGCGACACGGGTATCGTGGAATCCGAGAATGGCTACCATGTGATGTATTTCGTTGAGAAAAACGAGGAGCCGCTCTGGAAGAGCCAGATCCGCGAGGCCCTGAGCCAAGAGGATGCAACGGCCTACATTGAAGAGCTGGTTGCAAAGGATGAAAATAAGGTCGAGCTTAAGGGCAACCGGGTGCAAAAGATTATTGATAAGCTGATGGCGCAGATGAAGAAAAATCTGGCTCTCAACAACGCCTATTAAGGCGCGGCAGTTATATTCAGTAAAAAAGGAGCAAGCCCCTGTTGGATTTCACCAACAGGGGCTTGCATTTCTTTAAAAATCTGTTACACTTAGGAAGAGGAATTATTAAACTCTACATAAAAATATCTTAAGGGGGCCTCATGATGGATGTCAATCTGATGGGAAAGCTGGCAAAGGGGATTGCCACAATGATCACGATTCACGCAGGGCGGAAGGCCGCCGCGCATCCTGCGCCCAAAATTGCGCCGGCATGCTTTGATATGGCGCCGCAGGCGGCGGGTTCGTTTTTTACTGTGGGATACGGGCAGGCGGAAATCGTTCCGGATGGCGATGTGACGCGGCAAAAATATTGGATTGCGGGCTACCGCATCAATAACCGCTGCGAGGGGATTTTGGATCTGATGGCGGCGCATGCACTCTGGCTGGATGACCACTCTGGAAAGGGCGGTATCGTGCTGGTGTCTGTGGATTGCGTTGGGCTGCTGCGCAAGGATGTGGAGCAGATCAAAGCAGGCCTCAGCGGGTTTATGCAGCGCACGGGTTGCCGGTGCGTCCATATCATGAGCACGCATACGCACGCTGGCATTGATACCATGGGCATGTGGGGCCCTCTGCCCAAAACGGGGCGGAACCCCGCCTTTATGCAGCGGTTGGCCGAGAGCGTTTGGAGCAGCGTGGAGCAGGCCTACCAGAGCCGCCGTGAGGGCTCTCTCTACTGGGGGAAGAAGGCTGTTCCCGGTGTGCAGAAGGATTCCCGCTTGCCAGAGGTGTTTTGCGATGAGCTGACCCGTGTGCGGTTTGTTCCGCGTGACGGCGGCCATGAAATCTATTTGCTCAACTTTGCTGCCCA
>USBP01000294.1 GCA_900552985.1 uncultured Oscillospiraceae bacterium | reverse complement strand
CAGGCAGGACATTGAGATTTATTACAGCTTTGTCGGCAAGATTGACTTGCCCGAAGCCTAACGCCCGACCTATCCGACACAATGGCCAAGTGCCGGATAGGAACGGCAAAATTTTTTACACTTCTATTACTTCTTTATCGCACATCAGTAAAAGCGGAGGGGTTGTAATGAGCACTTTTATATTAAGAAAATGGGAAGAAGCGGATGCAAACGATCTTGCGGCGGCGGCGAACAATGCTCAAATTGCAGCGAACCTGAGAAACAGCTTCCCACACCCTTATTCACGAAAGGATGCGGAGCAATATATCAGCATCTGCCTTGCCAACGGAGAGCAGCGGCAGTTGGCGCGTGCCATTGTTGTGGACGGCAAGGCCTCCGGCGGAATCACCATTGATGTGCAAAGCGATGTGTATGAAAAATCCGCTGAGCTGGGCTATTGGCTCGCCGAATCCTGTTGGGGGCAGGGTATCATGACACAGGCCGTCCGGCAAATCTGCCGGGAGGCTTTTGAGCGGTTTGAGATTGTACGTATTTTTGCCGAACCCTTCAGCTATAATATGGGCTCCAGAAGAGTGTTGGAGAAGGCCGGCTTTACTTGTGAGGGAACCATGCGAAACGGTGTGTTTAAAAACAATACAGTTTATTCCTACTGTATGTATTCTCTGCTTCGGGAAGAGGCGCAGGGTGAGAGCCGTTAAAGCCTGTATAGGAAAGCCTCCAAAAATTCTGATCGTCAAAATATGTGCAGATCTCTCCGGGGGATATCCAGACGCCAAAATCCAACCTGGTTTTCTTGACAGGGTCTCTGCTGGATGCTATGATGTAAGTTAGATATGACTAACTAATAGGAGGCGTTTTCCATAGAAGATGTTTTACGCGCCTTTGCCCTGACGCTTCTGGCAGGCCTCAGCACAGGCATTGGCAGTTGTATCGCTTTCCTGGCCAAGCACACGAATAAAAAGTTTTTGTCGGTGAGCCTGGGCTTTTCAGCAGGCGTCATGATCTATGTCTCCATGCGGGAGATCCTGTTCAAGGCACAGGAGTCGCTGGTCGCAGAATTGGGGAAAGCCCCGGGCAGCTGGGCAACCGTGATCGCCTTTTTCGGCGGGATGCTGGTCATCGCGCTGATCGATAAGCTGCTGCCCTCTGAGAAGAACCCGCATGAAGTCAAATCGGTGGAAATGGAGCGGGAGGATGCGCCCCGGCCTGCCAAGCTGATGCGTATGGGGCTGTTTACGGCGCTGGCGGTTGCCATTCATAACTTCCCGGAGGGGCTGGCGACCTTTGTTTCAGCGTTGCAGGATCCGAGCATTGCAATCCCCATCGTGGCCGCGATTGCCATTCACAATATTCCGGAGGGGATCGCCGTTTCTGTGCCGGTTTATCAGGCCACAGGCTCCAAACGCAAGGCCTTCCGTTACTCCTTTCTTTCCGGTCTGGCTGAGCCGGTGGGAGCGCTCATCGGTTGGCTGGTGCTTATGCCGGTGATGAGCGATCTGGTGCTGGGCGTCATTTTTGCCGGCGTGGCGGGCATCATGGTTTTTATTTCGTTTGATGAGCTGCTGCCCGCCGCACGGGAGTATGGCGAGCATCATCTATCGCTCTACGGCCTGATTTCAGGGATGGCGGTCATGGCGCTCAGCCTGCTGCTTTTCTTATGAGGGAAGGCGAAAACACACTTGACCGGATTTTGAAAACCGTGTATAAATAAAGGCAGGGGCGGAAATACAAATCTTAAGACAACGTTCCGTCCGATAGAAAGAAAGGCATGTGATCATGATGAACTCAGAGAATAGAAAGGTTGTGCTCATCGGCACCGGTATGGTAGGGATGAGCTATGCCTATGCACTGCTCAATCAGAATGCCTGCGACGAATTGGTGCTGATTGATGTGGACCGCAGGCGTGCGGAAGGCGAGGCAATGGATTTAAACCACGGCTTGGCCTTTTCCGGCTCCAATATGAAAATTTATGCTGGGAGCTATGAGGATTGCGGCGATGCGGATATCGTAACCATCTGCGCAGGCGTTGCGCAGAAGCCGGGGGAATCCCGGTTGGATCTGCTTCAACGGAACACGGCCGTTTTTAAATCCATTATTGACCCGGTTACGGAATCCGGCTTTAACGGCATCTTCCTGGTTGCGACTAACCCTGTGGATATCATGACGCGGATCACCGCCGTACTCTCCGGCTTTAACCCGCGCCGCGTGCTGGGCACAGGCACGGCGTTGGACACTGCCCGTCTGCGGTATCTGCTCGGCGAATATTTCCATGTGGATCCGCGTAACATGCACGCCTATGTGATGGGCGAGCATGGCGACAGCGAATTTGTGCCGTGGTCCCAGGCAATGCTGGCCACAAAGCCGATCCTCTCCATCTGCGAGGAATCCAACGGCCGCTATTGCTGCGAGGAGATGGAGAAGATTACAGAGGAGGTACGCGGCGCGGCGCAGAAGATCATCGAGGCCAAGCGGGCTACCTATTACGGCATCGGGATGGCGCTTGTCCGCATTACGCGCGCCATTTTCGGCAATGAAAACAGCGTGCTGACCGTGTCCGCCATGATGCGCGGGGAGTATGGTGAAACAGGCGTGTTTGTGGGCGCTCCCTGCATCGTTAACCGCAACGGTATCCAGCGGATTTTACAGCTCAGCCTCAACGAAGAGGAAGCGGCCAAGTTTAAGGCCTCCTGCGAAACGTTACGCACGCATTTTGACGAGCTGGGGCTGCAATAAAATAGCGGGATCTGGGCTGGT
>USBP01000293.1 GCA_900552985.1 uncultured Oscillospiraceae bacterium | reverse complement strand
CCGGCCGGGCAGCACGCTGACGCGGCCGGAGGGGAATCTCTCCGGCGGGATGTTGAAGAAGATGCTCGGCAGGCCCTCGGCCTCCAAATCCTGTGCAAGTGTTTTCGCCGCCTTATCTGTGCCGGCCATCACAACGCAGGTATAGCCCTGTTCCTGTGCCGGACGCAGCTCCTGAAGCAGGATGTCGAGCGCCCCGCTCCAAACGGGCAGCTGCTGGGCGTTTAAGGTAGCCAGGGCCTTCACCGGCGTATCAAAGCTGCCGCGTGCAAAGGTATCAAGGTAAATCGCGCCGTGCTCCTCATATGCCTTGAGCAGCTCACCCCAGGTGAGGGTAAATCGGTCCAGTCCCCGGCAGAGGATTCCATCCTCAAACAGCTCCTTGAGCTCCTCGTTGAGCAGCGCGGCCGCAGCTGCGGCGCGCTCCTTGACTTTACCGGTATCGCTGACGAAGAGCAGCGCATCCTCCGCATAGCTGAGCAGGGTGGCAGGCTGCTCATAGGCCAGGTTGAGGTAACGATCCAGCGAGGAGAGATGCGCTCCTGCGCGCAGGGTATCTACGTCTGCGAGCAGGGAGGCTTTTGCTTTGGCCGCTTTGCCCCGCAGCGCGGCGCAGTGCGACTCGATGCGGCTTGCCAGCTGCTCCGGGCTGTCGAAGAGCACCTCCATCGCAGGAGTAATTTTCGCTGCTTGCAGCTGATCCGTCCGGCGTTGGGATTCGACCTCAAAGTGTGCGACCGTATCAATCGAGTCGCCCCAAAATTCCACGCGAAGGGGAAGCGCTTCCCCGGGTGGGAAGAAATCAATGATCCCACCGCGGCGGGAAAACTGCCCCGTGCCGTCGACCGTTTCCGCGCGGGCATAGCCCGCTTTGAGCAGCGATTCCACCACGGATTCCGGCGTGCGCTCCTCCCCGGCTTTCAGCGTTACGGTGCGGGTGTAGAGCTCCTCCGGCGGTAGGGTCAGCTGCATGGCCGCCTCCACCGAGCAGACCACCACCCGATACTCCCCCTCCAGCATATGGCCGAGCACGCCAAGGCGCTGCTGCTCATATTCGCGGGATTGGCCCTGCGCCGGACGCAGGGTTAGATCCCGCGCAGGGTAGAGCAACGCGCCGCCCTTCATCGCGTTCAGATCCTCCACTAGGCGGCTACCCTCCGCCTCGTCCGCAACAATAATTACGGCCCGGCTCCCCTCGTCCTCACAGAGGGCATGGACGAGATGCGCCTTATGAATCAGGGAAACTCCAGTCACTCCTGCGGGCAGCCGGTTCTCACGAATCGCGGTGCAAATGGTCTGGTATTCCGCGCTGTTATGCAATAGGTTTGAAAAACAGGACATAGGTTGACGCTCCGCTTCCGCACGCTGTGTGCGTGCTGTCAGGTTTTCAAATGGCCGCCGTGGTTTCGGCGTCAAGCAGGCGGCAAGGTAAGAATCTCGCAAAGCTGCGCGAGATTTTGAATCTCATAGGTACACACGGCGCCCACGGTGTTGGCTGCGCCGCCGGCGTTCAGCCAGCAGGTATCGATGCCCGCGTTGTTACCGCCCCGGATATCGGAGGTGAGAGAATCGCCGATGATCAGCATGCGCGCGCGCTCCTGCTCCGGAATGTGGGCAAACACATAGTCAAAAAAGCCCTTCTGCGGCTTTTGGTAGCCTGTCTCCTCCGAGACAAAAACGCCGTCAAAGGCGTGCGCCAGCGGGGAGCGCTCCAACCGGCTGTATTGTACCTGCTTTAAGCCGTTGGTCACCAGGTAGAGGCCGAAGGAGCCCTTGAGCGCCTCGATCAGCTCCTGCACGCCGGGCAGCAGATAAGCCCCCTGGCCGAGATAGCCAATATAGGCCTCATTTGCTTCCTCCGGGGAGGCTCCAGCCATTCCTGCGGCTTCAAAAAAGTGCGCAAAGCGCTGGATTTCGAGTTGCGCCTTCTGGATTTTGCCCAGCTCGTACAGAGCCCAGAGGGCCTGATTTTTCTCCTGATATAAATGAAAGAGCTCCTGCGAGAAAGGGAGGGAGAATTGCTCCAGCGTGCGCCGCAGCGCCTCCCAGGAGGCCTTTTGATAGTCAAACAGCGTGCCGTCCGCATCGAACAGAAGCGTGGTGTAACGGCAATGAGCGCCTGATTGCAGCATAGGGATTCCACCTTTCTTATGTAACGCTCCGCGCGCGGCGCTAGGAGTTATAGAGGTTCATCGCACGGTCCGTCTGCCCCTGCACGATCAGGCGCACGGCCTCGCACGCTTTTTCCATCGCCTCTTTCATGAGCGGGAGCTCCTCTTTTCGGAAGGAGGAAAGCACCCAGTCTGCCAAGTCATAATCCGGGTGCGGCTTTGCGCCCACGCCGAGCTTGACGCGTGGGAACTGATCGCTGTTTAAGTGGTATAAAATGCTTTTGAGGCCGTTATGCCCGCCGTCCGAGCCCTTGCGGCGGATACGCAGCCGGCCGGGCGGCAGGGAGATATCGTCAAACAGTATAATGATGCGCTCCGGCGGAATTTTGTAGAAATGCGCCGCGTCGCGGATTGCCTCGCCGCTGTTATTCATAAAGGTCTGCGGCTTCATCAGCAGGCAGCTGTGCCCCTCCACCTGGGCGGCGGCGGTCACGGATTTGAATTTGATCCGGTCGATCTTCACCCCAAGCTGCTGCGCAAGCAGATCAACGCACAAAAAACCGGCGTTATGCCGGGTGTATTCATATTTGGGGCCGGGGTTGCCAAGCCCGGCAATCAGATATTCCGTTGCCGGAGGAGATATAACTCAAGGT
>USBP01000292.1 GCA_900552985.1 uncultured Oscillospiraceae bacterium | reverse complement strand
GGGTCGGGTCTTGACCCGACCGACGTAAATTTGATCTGTAAGCTGTTCAGGGCCGCAAACGGAAGGATAGGCCCAGGAGGCAAGCTGGATATTAGATAATAGAAATTGGATTGTAGATGAGATTACCGCTAGGCTCAACCTCAAAGGAAGAACATTAAAAATTTTATCTGCCGAAACGCTTTCTGGGGCTTCCTCTGAGGTGAAAATTTACGGCTCCTACATCCAACGTCCTATTTTCATAATCTAGTATCTGGCTTCCCTCCGTAGGGCGAGCGCGCATATCTAATGCCGGACGCCTGGAATCTGACGCCCGTTTTAACAAAAAGAGGAGGGCTGTAAAAGCCCCCCTCTTTTTGCTGGATTCTATGTTTTGCGCTTATGCCTCGTGGGGCGCTCCCACCGGGCAAGTGCCGGCGCATGCGCCGCAATCGATGCAGGTATCCGCATCGATAACATACTTGCCGTCTCCCTCGGAGATTGCAGAAACAGGGCAATCTGCTTCGCACGCGCCGCAGGAAATGCATTCGTCAGAAATGACATATGCCATGGATGATGTACCTCCTTCTTTGGTTCGGGGGCAGGACGACGCGAAGAAAAACCGCTCCCGCTTCGGGCCGGCCCCATCTGGCTTTCATTGTAACACAAAGCGCAAAAAAAGCAAGGCCATTCCACATTTTTTCAAGGTGGGAGCCAAAAAGCGGCGCGCACGACTCACCAGCATTTTTGAGCTGACTCCATCGGGCAGGGTTACCGGTTCATTTCTTCCACGATGCGCTGCGGCTTCACCGTCATCTCCACCCATGCGGGGCGAAACCCGCTTTTTACAGCATTCCGGGCGGAGGCGATGTTGGACCAGGCGCAGCAATAGAAGGGCACTCTGCCTCTCCCCAAAGTCTCCATGGCAAGGCGGCTTGTCAGGGCGGAGGCGATGCCCTGCCTGCGAAAAGCGGGCAGCACATCCACGCCGATTTGCCACATCCCGTCACAATCCGCAGAGCAGCCGGCCAGGCCGATCAGCTTTTGCCCCTCGTATGCGCCAACGCCTAATATATCCAGGGATTTTCTGGCTTCACACAGGGCGTTCCCCCATTCCGGGAGGTAGAGGCCTTCAAAATCGCCTGGCCCCATTACCTTGCAGGTAAAGTCGCAAGGCAAGCGACGCATCTGATGCATATCCGGCAAAAAGTATTCCGCCATGAAACAGACCTTTTGGCCTTTCTGGCTCATGCGGCTGTCCAGCCAGTGGAGATTCGGCGTTTCAAAGCAGTGGTAAAACGCAAACTTCTCAATATATTCTTCTACAATTTCTCTGTATTCCTCCTTTACAGAGGCGACAATATTGTGCCCATAAGTAATGAAATTGCAGGCAATGGGCTCCTGATAATATTTTTTGGCCAGGGGGCCAACCTTAGATGGGACAATCACATTTTCTGATTTTAAAAAGTCGGATTCGCTGCAATTGAGATCCCATGCGGATTGCCGCATGGCAATTTGCAGCACATCTTGATTCTGAAACATCATTTGTTCTCCTAAAAGTTCATATTTTTATAAAAAATCATTTCATTTTTAATATTTATTATTTATAATATGGTTATCAGAGATCTGCTCGGGAGCGGAACCGAAGCAGATGATATGAACTCTGCCTGCAAATTTTATGCTGTGAGGAGTGATCGGATTTGAGAAATCATGAGGTAACGAAGAAGCATCAGCTTTTGGATGTGCAGGGCCGTCTGGTGGAGCCGGGCTGGTCCAGGGGGCTGGTACAGGTTTATGACCGCCGGGCAATCCGGGCGCCGAAATTCCGCATCAAGGAGTGGGATTATTACCTGGTGCTCAGCGACCAGTTCGCCTGCGCCTTTACCCTCTCGGATGACGGGTATATTGGGCTCCAATCTGTTTCTCTGCTGGATTTTACAAGGCCGTGGGAGCATACGGAGACGATTCTCAACGCTTTCCCCATGGGGAAGATGAAGATGCCTGCCACCTCAGAGAAGGGCAACGTCGTCTACCGGGATAAACGGTTGGCGATGGAGTTTATCAAAACAGAGGGGCAGCGCCGCATCCGCTGCGATTTTAAAAACTTTTGCGACGGCAAGCCGTTCTCCTGTGATATTACGCTGGAGCAGCCGCCGATGGATACCATGGTGATCGCGACGCCGTGGAGGGAGAAGGAGACGGCTTTTTATTACAACCAGAAAATCAACTGCATGCGGGCGAGCGGATCGGCCTATTTTGACGGGAAGGAATATGCCTTTCACCCTGAGACGGATTTCGGCACGCTGGACTGGGGCCGGGGCGTTTGGACCTATGACAACCGCTGGTATTGGGGCTCCGGCAACGGGGTGATAAACGGCAAGCCCTTTGGCTTTAACATTGGCTACGGCTTTGGCGACACCTCCGCCGCAAGCGAAAATATGCTCTTCTATGACGGGGTATGCCATAAGCTCGACGATGTGGAATTCCACATCGATAAAAGCGACTATATGAAGCCCTGGCGCTTTACTTCCTCAGATGGGCGGTTTGAGATGGATTTTGTGCCGGTGCTGGACCGCGCGGCCAAAATCGACGTGAAGCTGATCGTCACAGACCAGCACCAGGTGTTTGGCCGGATGACCGGCCGGGCGGTGCTGGATGACGGCACAGCGCTGGAAATCAAGGATCTGATGTGCTTTGCTGAGGACGTACATAATAAATATTAGGATGGGCGCACAGGGGGGCAGCGGCTTTCGGCGCTGCGGCCACACCCATGGCCGCGTTGCTCTCCTTGCCG
>USBP01000291.1 GCA_900552985.1 uncultured Oscillospiraceae bacterium | reverse complement strand
GGAGAAACCCCTCTGGCCGCCGCGCGCCGGGAGCTGTTTGAGGAATCCGGAGCTGTGAAGTACCGGTTGGATCCGGTGTTTGATTACCGGGCGGGCAGCCCTGGGGCTTGGGGGAATGGCGTCGTTTTTCTCGCAGAGATCGAGGCGCTCGGCCCCTTGCCGGAGAGCGAAATAAAAGAAACCGCCCTTTTTGAGCGGCTGCCGCGGGAGCTTACCTACCCGGATATTACGCCGTCTCTGCTGCAAAAGGCTGCTGCGCTTTGGCCGCAAGCGAAATATGAGGCTTTGTTGTAACGGCCTGTTCAGAAGAAGTTGCATTGAAAAAAGAGGCGGGGGATAAAAAAGTTTTGAGGGACGGCATATGGCCGTCCCTCTCTGCTTCGTCAGACAATATCCTGCATATCCGCCGTTTGTTCTGTAATTAAGCAAGCTGCTCTTGTATGAGTTTTATTAATTCTGAGAATATAGTATAAAGTTTAGTGCCTTTGAATTGCAGCCAAAGCTGCTGCAGCGGCTCCACTTTCTTTTCCTCAAAGGTTAGCGCTTCGCTGCCATCATCAATAATCAGCGCTTGGCTCAGGCAAAGGCCGCCTTCGCCAAACAACTCCATACGGACATATTGGAACTCCTCTGCGCCCGCGATCTGATCCAGATTCAGTGTCACTGGTTCAGAGCCGATTTCCGTTTTGTATATCACCTTGCCATTGGCGATAAACTGTACGGTGTTACTGTCGCGTGCAGAGACCGTGATGCTGTGGCCCTCCACTGTGAGGGAGGTGAACATTGGATAGGGCAGGTCGGTATTCATGACGTTGAAATCTTCCGCAGGGCCGATGGTATCGTTTGCCCGAAGGCACCTTGTCACGCCGAAGAATGCGCCGTTTTGCATAGTTTCCTTAATGTTTTCAACGGTATTCTCCTCCATCATAAAAACGCTGTAGGAGGAATCCACCGTTCCGATGTTGTGCGCATCGGTATTGCTAAATCCGATCACCGTTTTTCCATAGGGCAGGCAATACATTAAAAGATTATCCCAGAGAATGCGGTCATATCCGGTTGTGCCGTTGCGTTCATTCAGAACTTCTATGCCGAGGCAGGAATCGTATTTCAAAATCAAATCCCCGAACAGGGCAATATAATACGGGTCGTTTACCGCGTCGGGATTGGCGTTGGAATCGATCCAATCTCCTGGATGGTTGATATGGGAAAGTCCTCCGTTTTCATCGATATAGGCAAGGGCCTCTTCATAGCCCCTTTCATTTTCCGCGCCGATAAAGCCATTGCCCTTATCTGCCGGCAGGAAGTAGCCGTTGACATGGTTTTTGGTCAGGGAGAGATTGTTAAACTCATTCGCCCCCAAAACCGGAGTCATCTTTTTGCCGCGGTTATCGTAGGTGCCGTTTTGTATGGCTTCGTACTCCGCATCGCTCAGATGCTCGAACGGATTGTCAATGATGAGCTGATAGAGATACAGAGGATGAAGCGTGGGCTGAGTATTCCAATCCACACCGGTGATACCATGGTCGGCAACTGCCAGGAAGTCGTAATCCTGCCGGTATGCCTCCTTGACCATCACTGCCAGGGTATCGTCCGCGTCGCTGTAAGTGGAGTGGGAATGCAGAGAGCCTTTATATGCGCCCCAGGCGTTTTCCCCTTCCCAAATGACGTCTTCATAGGGCGAAACAATCACATAATCCGCCGTTTCCTGCACGGCAAAAGCCGATAGCCCAAGTCCGCCCTGCGCCATCAGGAGCAGCGATAAAACAATACAGGCTGCCGATTTCCCTTTTCTCATGACAAAGCCCTCCTTTACATTAAGCCGAAAGAAGCTGCTTATGCGAATACCATAGCATCCGTATACAAGGGGAACATCCCCGCCCGGCGAGCCCTCACCTGAAGCCGCCGGAGCGGTCCTTCAGCGTTATCAGCCCATGGCCGGGATGCCTGGCAAGGCAGACGGCGCGGCCTTCCCCGCCGGAAGGCAAGGAGGATCACGCAGCTAAGGGCGCGGCCGCAAACGGAGAACCGATGGGTACCCTTGTACACGGGTGCCAAGAAAGATAGAGGAAATTCGTATCAGGAAATAACCTCACGTTGGCAGATATCGCTTTTTGACGCTTCTTTTTTATGGTTGATAGTGTTATTTTAATGAAATGATATATATATGTCAATGGGTTTTATAAATGTTTTTATATCGTGTTTATATATTTTGGGAGATGAAAACTCCACGCTTGGAGCAGCCAAACGATAGCAAGGGACGCTATCTTTCAATAACGTCCCTTTTGCACGGTGATTCGGTTGTAACCTGTCTTTCTGATAGATCAATGAATAAGGATGACAGCATCAGTGCACAGGCGTATACATCGGTTTTCAGTGCCGGCGTCTTTTATGATACCTTCATGCGCAGGCGAAGCTTATCGCTGATCATGGCAATGAATTCGCTGTTGGTAGGCTTGCCGCGCGTGTTCTGGATCGTGTAGCCAAAATACGAGCTGAGCACATCCACATCGCCGCGATCCCATGCCACCTCGATTGCGTGGCGGATGGCACGCTCCACACGGGAGGGCGTTGTTTTGAAGGTTTTGGCAACGGTAGGATACAAAAGCTTTGTGACAGAATTCATCATTTCGCTGTCGTTGATGGAGAGGATAATTGCCTCACGCAGGTATTGGTATCCCTTAATGTGGGCGGGAACGCCGATTTGATGCATGATTTCAGAGACGACAACCTCCAGATTGCCCTGTGCATGATCCGCCGCTTTTTTTATGTTTTCCTGACCTG
>USBP01000290.1 GCA_900552985.1 uncultured Oscillospiraceae bacterium | reverse complement strand
GGTGCTGGTCTCCGGCGGCGGCACCAACCTGCAGGCGCTGCTCGACGCAAAGGCGCGTGGGGAGATCCCGCACGGCGAATTTGTGCGCGTCATCGCCAGCCGGCCGGATGCCTATGCGCTCACCCGGGCGGCGGATGCAGGCATTGAGGGCGTTGTGGTGTCCCGCAAGAGCTTTGCTTCGCAACAGGCATATGATGCCGCCCTCCTGTGCGCTTTGCGGGAGTGTGGGGCGCAGCTTGTCGTGCTGGCGGGCTTTTTATCGATTCTGGGCCCTACGGTGATCGAAGCGTACCGCGACCGCATTCTCAATATCCACCCCGCGCTGATCCCTTCCTTCTGCGGCAAGGGGTATTATGGCCTGCATGTGCATGAGCAGGCTTTGGCCGCCGAACTGAAGGCGCGCGGCGTGAAGGTGACGGGCGCCACCGTCCATCTTGTCAATGAAATCCCGGACGGCGGGCCGATTCTGCTGCAAAAGGCGGTGGAGGTGCAGCCGGGCGACACGCCCGAAACCCTTCAGCACCGCGTGATGGAGCAGGCGGAGTGGGTGCTGCTCCCGCGCGCGGTGGAGGAGCAGTGCGCACTGTGGGAAGATAGATTGCAGAATCCAGATTTCAGACTTTAGACGATCTGGAATAGAGAGAAAGAGGGAAAAGTTTTGCGCTTTCCGGTTCAATAAGGGAAACCGGACTTTTGCCCGGCCCTTTTGAAGAAAGGCCATGATGAACGCGCATAAAACTTCCGCCTCACAAAGAAAGGATAGTTATAACAATGCAGATGCAGGATCTCGGCGCGGTTCTGCGCGCCAACACCTATCCGGGCCGCGGTATCGTGCTCGGCAAAAGTGCGGATGGGCAAAAGGCTGTGATCGCCTATTTCATTATGGGGCGCAGCGAAAACAGCCGCAACCGGATTTTTGTGGAAGAGGATGGCGGCCTGCGGACCCAGGCCTTCGACCCGGCAAAGCTTAAGGATCCAAGCCTTGTCATCTATTGGCCGGTGCGCAAATTTGGCGCGGCCACGATCGTCACCAACGGGGATCAGACGGATACGGTCTATGAGTTCCTTGCGGCGGAAAAAGCCTTTGAGGAGGCGCTGCGGATGCGCACATTCGAGCCGGATCCTCCTATTTTGACGCCGCGTATCTCCGGCCTGGTGCAGAAGGATGGCGGTTATCGTCTCTCGCTCCTTAAAAGCGCAGGCGGAAATGCAGCCTCTGTGCAGCGCTTTTTTTATGAATATCCGCAGCCGGTGGCGGGCGAGGGGCATTTTATCCACACCTATCTGGGGGATGGCGACCCGGTGCCCTCGTTTGAAGGCGAGCCGGAGCTTGTGAAGGTAGAGGGCGATATCGATGCTTTCACAAGCCTTGTCTGGGAGAATCTCAATGAGGCGAACAGGGTTTCTCTCTTTGTGCGGTTTATCGACCTTGCGGACGGCTCGGAAGAGAGCCGCGTAATCAACAAAAATCAGTAAAACAGCGCGCGGGCGGGCCGTTTATGTCTGCCCGGCGCTTTGCGTTTGGAAAGGATGGTTATTATGGCGAATGAGTTGATGCTCAAGTATGGCTGCAACCCTAATCAAAAGCCCTCCCGTATTTTTATGCAGGATGGCGGCGAACTGCCTATCACGGTGCTTAACGGCAAGCCGGGCTATATTAATTTTCTCGACGCGTTCAACAGCTGGCAGCTGGTGTGCGAGCTTAAGGCGGCAACGGGCCTGCCAAGTGCTGCCTCCTTCAAGCATGTCAGCCCGGCGGGCGCGGCGGTCGGCTTGCCCCTGAGCGAGACGCTGCAAAAAATTTATTTTGTGGATGATCTGGAACTGTCGCCCCTTGCCAACGCCTATGCGCGCGCACGCGGCGCGGACAGGATGTCCTCCTACGGCGACTGGATCGCTTTGTCTGAACCCTGCGATGTGCCTACCGCCAGGCTGATTGCCCGAGAGGTGTCCGATGGGATCATCGCGCCCGGCTATGAGCCGGAGGCGCTTGAGATCCTTAAGGGCAAGCGCAAGGGGAATTACAATATTGTCGAGATCGATCCCTCCTACCGCCCTGCGCCGGTGGAGCACAAGGATGTGTTTGGCGTCACCTTCGAGCAGGGGCGCAACGAGCTTAAAATTGATGAAGCGCTGCTGGAAAACGTTGTCACGGAGAACAAAACGATCCCTGACGATGCCAAGCGCGACCTGATAATCTCCCTGATTACGCTGAAATACACGCAGTCGAATTCCGTCTGCTATGCAAAGGATGGCCAGGCCATCGGCGTGGGCGCCGGCCAGCAGTCCCGCGTGCATTGCACGCGTCTGGCGGGCAATAAGGCGGATAACTGGTATCTGCGCCAGCATCCGAAGGTGCTTGCGCTGCCCTTTGTGGAGAATATCCGCCGCCCGGACCGCGATAACACGATTGACGTCTATATCTCCGACGATTATATGGATGTGCTGGCGGACGGCGTATGGGAGCAATTTTTCACCGTGAAGCCGGAGCCGCTCACCCGCGAGGAGCGGCAGGAATGGCTGAAAACCCTGAGCGGCGTTTCCCTCGGCTCGGATGCGTTCTTCCCGTTCGGCGACAATATTGAGCGCGCGCACCGCAGCGGCGTGCAGTATATCGCCCAGCCGGGCGGTTCCATCCGGGATGACAATGTGATCGATACCTGCAACCGTTTCCAAATGGCGATGGCGTTTACGGGGATTCGTCTGTTCCATCATTAAGGATCCACAGGTTGTGGGCTCCGGCAGGAGGAACGCAAATGCTGCTTATGACCTCTAACGGGATAACTTCATGGCGG
>USBP01000289.1 GCA_900552985.1 uncultured Oscillospiraceae bacterium | reverse complement strand
ACAGCACGACGCTCACCGTCAGGGAGAGCAGCGTGGCGCGGTAGCGCGCCCGGCTGCGCTTGAGGTTTTTCAGCGCAACCTCTCCCTCAAAGCCGAAGAGCCTGCGCGTCAGCCGCGAGGTGCGCACCGCCCTGCCGGTGAGCTTGACCTCCTTGGCCTGCCGGATGGCATCAATCGGCATCATGCGGGAGGCGCGCTGCGCCGGCCGCCAGACGGAGAAGAAGATCATCAGCGCGGAGAGCAGCACGGAGAGCAGCACCGACGGCAGCGAAACCACCAGGCGCACATCCACGATCAGGCCAAGCGCATCCCGCAGGGCGGTATTCATCAGCGCAAAGGTGACGCCAATCCCGCCAATCCCAGCCAACAGCCCGAGGGGGATGGCAATCACGCCCAGCAAAAAGCCCTCAAAATAAACGGAACTGCGCTTTTGCCGCCGGGTGGCCCCTACGCTTGCCAGCATCCCGAGATATCGGCTGCGCTCCGCCACGGAGATGGAAAACGCATTATAAATGAGCATCGCCGAGCCTATGAGCACCACTGCCATCAGGATCGCCGCAAAAAGGATGATTGAGCCCTGTAACGAATCCCTGCTCGTCAGGCCGTAAAATCGCAGCAGTGAGCCATTGAATTTGTAATCTGCCGCGCCGGTCGCCTGCGCCAGATCCTCCACCTCCTGATAAAGGGAGCGGCGCACCGGATCAAACACCAGCATAGGGTCTGCCAGCGCCCCTTCTGCGGCAATGGACGCTTCGTCGCAATAGCCGATCACCGGGTAGGCGCACACCATTTCATCAAAATAAGCGCCGGAGCCGCTCTCCAAAATGCCGGTGATCGTGTAGGTTCTTTCCTCCCCCCGGAGCTCAAAGGTTTCCGCCAGAGAACCGTCCGGATTCAAATTGACATAGTCTGCGGTGCTCAGCCGGATTTCCTGCTCCGAGCCCCCCGGCGAACCAACCCGGTAGCCGAGCGGGAACGTGACCGTATCGCCGATTTGAAAGGGCGCGCCGGCGTTGAGCGCATCCTGGGAGACGACGGCCTCCCCCACGCGCTGCGGGAGCCTCCCCGCTACGAGCTTTCGATTAAAATGTGCAAAAGCCGGCGTATTATATTCTTCAATATAGAAAAACGGCATATTATCATTTTGAGATTCTTTAAATTGGCTGAAGCCAAGGTTCCGCACGAGCAAAACCGTTTTTACGTTTTCCGCCTGCTCCACCTGTGAAAGCTTTTCCGGTTCCACGCCGCTGAGGCTCGCATGCCACTCGCCATATTTTGCAGCTGTATCCCGCTGCATCAAATCCATGAAGGAAAACAGGATGGTTGAGATCGCCGTGAGCATGGAGACAGAGAGGATGATCCCGATGATGGTCACCAGGGTGCGGCGCTTGTTCATCTTTAAGCAGCGCAGGGTGAGGCGGTTGACAATATTCATTGCGCGCTCCCCTCCCTGCCCGGGCGGGTACGCAGCGTTTCATCCCGCACAATCCGGCCATCCTCCACGGCGATGATCCGATCCGCCTGCAGCGCAATGCTCTCATCGTGCGTAATCACCAACAGCGTCTGGCCGTGCTGCTGGTTAAAGAGCTTGAGCAGCGCCAGGATTTCGGCGCTGTTTTTGCTATCCAGGTTACCGGTCGGCTCATCCGCCAGGATGAGCGCCGGATGGGTAATCAGCGCCCGCCCGATGGACACACGCTGCTGCTGCCCGCCGGAGAGCTGGTTGGGCAGGTGATCGAGCCGGTCGGCAAGCTGCAGCGTCTTCACCAGCCCGGCCAATGTCTCCTGATTCACCTCCCGCCCGTCAAGCAGAAGCGGGAGCGTAATATTTTCCCGCACATTCAGCACGGGAATCAGGTTGTAAAACTGGTAGATTAATCCGATCTGCCGCCTTCTAAAAATGGCAAGCTTGGTCTCATCCAATGCGCCGGTATCCGTCCCATCTACAAACACCTTGCCCGAGGTGGGCGCATCCACACCGCCGAGAATATGCAGCAGCGTTGACTTGCCGGATCCGGAGGGGCCGATAATCGCGACGAACTCCCCCTTCTCCACCGTGAATGACACATCGTCCAAAGCCCGCACGGCCGTTTCCCCGCTGCCGTAAATCTTTGTCAGATGCTCTACCCGCAATATCTCCATATAATCCTCACACCTTTCCTATGCACCAGTGCAGCAGCCGAATCCTCACTGCCGCTTTTCCCTTGTAGCTCTTAGGATAAACCGCCGGTGTGAATATCCAGTGACCGTAGGGTGACAATCTAGTCACAATTGAGGTTCGCATCCGTTATACAAGGGGAACATCGCCGCCCGGCGTGCTCGAGCGGGCGCTCGCTGCGTTCTCGGGCGCGGTCACGGCGCTGAAAACCGATGGGGACCCCCTGTACACAGATGCGATCAGTGAGGCCATACTGGGGAGGGTGTGATCGATCGGGATGGCGCGTATACAAGGCCGCTTCCCCGGCAGGGAGGCGGTGGACAACCTGCTTGCCTTTTTCAAATGGATGGCGCTGGCGTTGGCCTGCGGCCTTGTGATCGGCCTTGCCGGGACGGCGTTTCATTCCTGCCTCGATTTCGCGCAGCGGGCCAGGCAGACGTATCCGTGGCTCATCTGGCTGCTGCCGCTGGGCGGTGTGCTGATCACGGCGCTTTACCGCTGGGGCGGCATTCAAAATGACCGCGGCACTAATTTTGTGCTCATTGCCGTGCGCGCGAATGAAAAGCTCTCCTTCAAAACAGCGCCGCTGATTTTTGTAAGCACATTTTTCACGCATCTCCTCGGCGGCTCCGCAGGGCGGGAGGG
>USBP01000288.1 GCA_900552985.1 uncultured Oscillospiraceae bacterium | reverse complement strand
ATAAGGAGACGCTTGTTGCGGGGGGAAAGCTGGTCATGGAGGCGGCGCGCGCAAAGGGCGTGCGGATCCTGCCGGTGGACAGCGAACATTCCGCCATCTTCCAGTGCCTGCAGGCTGCGCCCGCCGGGCAGAGGGATGCGCTCAAGCGTATCATCCTCACCGCGTCCGGAGGACCTTTTTTTGGGCGGACGAGGGAGCAGCTGCGCGAGGTGACGGTGGAGCAGGCGCTCCGGCACCCGAACTGGAGCATGGGGGCCAAGATTACGATTGATTCCGCCACGATGATGAATAAGGGCCTGGAATTGATCGAAGCGGTTTGGCTCTTCTCCAGGCCGCCGGAGCGGGTGGATATCGTCGTCCATCGGGAGAGCGTGGTGCATTCGCTTATCGAGTTTGCGGATAATTCCGTGCTTGCACAGCTTGGCGTGCCGGATATGCGCATCCCAATCCAATATGCGCTGACCTATCCGGCCCGGCATCCGTCCCCGGTGGAGCAGCTGAGCCTTGCACAGTTCGGCACGCTGCATTTTGCCGCGCCGGATGAGGAGGCGTTCCCGCTGATCGGGGTGTGCCGCAGGGCGATTTCCCGCGGCGGCGTTTTCCCTGCCGCAGCCAATGCGGCCAATGAGGAGGCGAATCGCCTCTTCCGGGAGGGGAAGCTCCGCTTTCTGGAGATCGGCGAGCTGGTTGAAGCGGCCATGGAGCAGGCGCCGGACCGCCCCGATTACACGCTTTCGGATATCCGCGAGGCAGGGGAATGTGCGCGGGCCTTTGTGCGGCAGAATGCAAAGGGCTGAGCAAATCAGCCGGTAAGAGGTGAGTTCTATTTCCATTCCAATTCATTTGTTGAGTATCGGCTCTGTCTGGAGCATGGTGTGGCCGATCCTGATCGCTATTTTATTTTTTGGCCTGATGATTTTTATTCACGAGCTGGGGCATTTCACGGTTGCAAAGCTGTCCGGCATTCGGGTCAACGAGTTTGCCATCGGTATGGGGCCAAAGCTGCTGAGCTTTGGCAAGGGGGAGACAACCTATTCCCTCCGGTTGATCCCTATGGGCGGCTATGTCCAGATGGAGGGCGAGGACGAGGCGAGCGAGGATGAACGGGCTTTTAATAAAAAGCCTGTCTGGAAGCGCTTCCTGGTGGTGCTTGCGGGCGCGGTGATGAATATCCTTCTGGGTCTTGTGCTTGTTGCCATTTTAATCACGCAGCAGGATCTGGTCGGAACAACGCAGATCGCCGGCTTTTATGAAAACGCCTCCAGCCAGGCCTCCGGCTTACAGGCGGGCGATGTGATTACCCATATCAACGGCACCTCCGTCTGGTCGGATCGTGATATCAGCTTTCTCATGGCGCGGGATAAGGATGGTGTGATTGAATTTACCGTCGAGCGCGATGGGAAAACGGTCGATTTGAAAAATGTGCAGTTTGCCACGCAGCAGGTTGAGGGGCAAACGGTGATCACCTTTGACTTTGTAATCATCGGCGAGCCGCACACGATCTGGAATGTACTGAAAACCTCTTTCCTGGAGACGGCTTCCATGGCGCGGCTGGTGTGGCTGAGCCTGTTTGATCTGGTAACAGGGCGGTTTGGCCTGAGCGATCTCGCGGGGCCGGTCGGCACGGTGAGCGTCATTGCCGAGGCGACGACCTCAGGCGGCTTTCTCAACGCGCTGTCCCTGATGGCGTTTATCACAGTCAACATCGGTGTGTTCAATCTTCTCCCAATCCCGGGGTTAGATGGGGGGCGGCTGCTCTTTCTCGTCATTGAGGGAATCCGCCGCAAGCCGGTTAATCCCAAGCGGGAGGGCATGATTCATGCCATCGGCCTGGTGCTGATGTTTGCGCTGATCGCGGTGGTCACGTTTAACGATATCCTGCGGCTGATACGCGGTGGTTAAATTGGGCTTGAAATCCCTCAAAGCAGAAAGGATGACCTGCAATGCATAGAAGGAAAAGCCGGGCTGTTTGCGCAGGCGGCGTGCAGATCGGCGGGGGCGCGCCGGTGAGCGTGCAGTCTATGCTGAATGTACCCGCGCACGATGTGGAGGGGAATGTCCGTCAGGCGAGAGCGCTTTATGACGCGGGCTGTGAGATCATCCGCGCCGCAGTGCCGGATCTGGAATCGGTGCGCCTGATCCCTGCGCTGAAGCAGGCGGCGCCTGTGCCCATTGTGGCGGATATCCATTTTGATTACCGTATTGCCCTCGCCTGTGTGGAGGCGGGGGTGGATAAAATTCGCATCAATCCCGGCAATATTGGCTCGGATGAGCGGGTGAGAGCGGTGGCGGACGCCTGCCGGGCGCACGGCATCCCCATCCGTATCGGCGTCAACAGCGGCTCGCTGGAAAAGGAGATTCTCGCAAAATATGGTGCGCCTACGGCGCAGGCGCTGGCTGAAAGCGCGATGTACCATGTGCGTCTGTTGGAAAAGTGTGATTTTCAGGATATTGTGATCTCCATCAAATCCTCTGATGTGCAGCGCATGGTGGAGGCCTATGAAATCGTTGCAGCGCAGTGCGATTACCCGTTGCATCTTGGCGTGACGGAGGCGGGGACGGCCCGCATGGGCCTGATTAAGTCGAGCGCAGGCATCGGCTCGCTGCTGCTGCACGGCATTGGCGATACGATCCGCGTCTCCCTGACGGATGCGCCGGTCAACGAGGTCTACGCGGGCTTTGACATCCTTAAGGCTGTCGGGCTGAAAACGGATGCGCCTACCCTGGTTTCCTGCCCGACCTGCGGGCGGACAAAGATTGATCTGATCGGCCTGGCCGCCCAGGTGGAGGAGCGGCTGCGGGATTGTCATAAGCCGA
>USBP01000287.1 GCA_900552985.1 uncultured Oscillospiraceae bacterium | reverse complement strand
CGGCGCCTGCGCAGGGGCATCCGGCGCCTCATAAATCACCCGCATAGAGGCGGATTGCTCCGGAGCGGGCCTGTCCGCATGGGGTTGCGCTTCCGCCGCAGGCTTTGCTGGCTCTGCTTGTCCCTGCAGCGGAGCAGGACTGCGTGTTATGCTCCCGCCAGTGCGTTTGCTCTCCGGCTCCTGATACACCACGCGCACACGCGTTCCATCCGGTAGCGTTTCATACTGCTCCTGCGGCTGCTGCGCCGCGGCGGGCGAAAAGACGGGAATAACCGGCCTGCCCTGCGCATCATAATAAACCACCGGTGTAACAGGATTTCCATCTGCATCATAATAGACCGGCTGCTCCGGCGTGGGTGGCATTTCTCCCCCCCTGCTATTTTCCCTGTGCTGATCCTGATCTGCCATGATTATCTCCTCCTTTGGGGCGGCCGCTCGTCTCTTCTGCGCCTGGGGCGGCGCCTGCTCCTGCAGGCCGTATCTGCGCCGGGCGCTCTCCAGCTCGTCAAGGAGCTCCTGCGTTTGCTCCTGCAAGCTCTGCACATTCTGATTTCCCTGCTTGTCCTGCCCCATCGCCGGCCCTCCTGCTAACCCCTAAAGCCTCTCTGCTCCAACTGGATGTTTAAAACGGATACCACAGCTCCGCATTCTTATATGGGTTGGATCTGCCATGGTAATCATACCACGCCTGCGGATAATGCGGGTTGGGGTTGACCGCCGCCTTCGAAACATCCACCTCGGCGCTTTCCTCTTCTCGCACCAGCCGGGCCACCACGACAAAGCGCGCGTCAATGCTCGTGCCAAGCTCATAGGTGCAGGTGGAGAGCGTCAGCACCTTATCAGTCGGCTGCACATCCACATCCGTCGTGAACAGGCTGCGCTCACGCACCTCATCAATATACGCCATAAAGGTCTCGTCATCCATATCCGGGTAGATATAATTGAAAACATAGCCGTTGTCATCCTCCGGCTGCGTGGTAGCCAAAAAGGCGCCGATCACCTTCCATTGATAATCCTGATAGAGCGTGTTAAAGGTGATCACGGGGGCGTTTTTGTACCCTTCCAGCGTGTGGTAACTCATCACGCCAGTAAAGCACATGCCGTTATCCAGCGCATCCCCCTGCAGGTTATGCCCATAGAGAATCGTATTGCGGGAGAGCCCTTTTGCATCGTTGCGATAATCCATAAAGGGATCGCCAAACTCTGTGTATTTATGATAATAGTTATAGCGCAGGTAATAATTGTTCGCGCCCTGCGCCTTCGTCGCCTGTAAAATGGGGGTATCCGTTCGGGTATTCGGGATGGTGAGCCAGCCCACCACATCGTTATTCACTGCATAGAGATGCTGAAATTTTTCCTGCATCCCCTCAGGCGCTGTGAAAGCGGGGTATTTCGTTTTAAGCGCAGAGAGCACAGGGTCCGCCTGCGCCTGTGCCGGCTGGGCCTGCGGCTGCTCCTGCTGCTGCACGGCACGGAAAACAGCGACCCCACTGCTGGCAAGAATCGCGCAAACGGAAAGAATCGCCACGATTTTGCGCACCCACTCCAGCGCCGTATCGCCAGGGAAGGGGAAAACCGCATGCAAAAACCTGCTTCCGGACTTATTTTGATCCATGTTCCATTCCGCCTTTCATGGAGAATTGCAGGAAGCGGCAAGCCGGCAAATGCGCCCCGAAGCTCTGCTCCCGCCTATCCAGTTTCATTTCTGTTGTAATAAATACAGCCGGATCAGATCCAGCGCGTTCGACGAGGTGACAAAGCGGTTATACTCCCGGTTATCGCCGCCACGTCCGGTATTGACGGTGCGGGCGAGCGTGTGCGTCCCGTCTGTCAGCGCGATATAGGAAAGGCCCGCCGGATTGCCCCGGTCGTCGCCATCCGGCCCCGCCAGCCCCGTTACACCGAGGCCGATATCCGCGCCGCTCACGCGCAGCGCGCCTGCGGCCATCTCTGCCGCTGTTTCGGCGCTGATCACGCCGTATCGCTCAATGGTATTCGGTGAAACGCCGAGCATCTCCTGCTTGATCCGGTTGGAATAGGAAACGATGCCGCACTCCAGCACCTCGGAGGAGCCGGGAATCTCCGTAATCCGCTTGGCAATAAGCCCCGCCGTGCAGGATTCCGCCAGGCCGACCTTCATGCCGCGCTCGCGCAGCATACGCACTACAACCTGTTGAAGGCTTTCCACATCCACGCCGTAAACCAAATTGCCATAGAGTTCGCAGAGCGCGTCCACTGTGGGCCGGCACAGCGCATCGGCCTCTTCCCGGGAGGCGGCTGACGCCGTCACCCGTAAAAGCGCCTCGCCATCCTTCGCATAGGGGGCGACGGTAGGGTTCCCCTGCCTGAGGTAGGGCGCCGCACGCTCGGCCATCGCGCTCTCACCGATTCCAAAGGTGCGCACCGTGTGAGAGACGATCGCACCATGTACGAAGCGGGCGAGATAAGGCGCCACCTTCTCCAAAAACATGGGCTTGAGCTCGCGCGGAGGCCCGGGCAGATTGATGACGATTTTTCCCTCACGCTCCATTGCGCAGCCCGGCGCCGTGCCATGATCGTTGTGAAAAACCGTACATCCCTGCGGCAGATATGCCTGCTTGCAGTTTGTCTCGGGCATCTCAGCGCCACGAGCGCGGAAAAACGCTTTGATGCGCCGCAGGCTCTCCGCATCCTCCACAAGCGGCAGCCCAAGCGCTTTTGCACAGACCTCTTTCGTCAGATCATCCGCCGTGGGGCCAAGCCCGCCGGTAGTCAGCACAATATCACTGCGGGAAAGCGCCGTGTCAAGCAGTGCGGCAAGGCGGTCCGCATTATCCCCCA
>USBP01000286.1 GCA_900552985.1 uncultured Oscillospiraceae bacterium | reverse complement strand
GCTTTGCTGCCGGAAGGCAAGGAGGATAACGCAGCCAGGGGCGTGGCCACAGCGCTGAAAACCGATGGGTACCCTTGTACACTGATGCTAAATGATGGATAGCGAAAAGGAAGTGTCCTTATGGCGAAAACATTGCACACCAGAATCCTTTCTTCTTTGGAAAAGTGTTTCCACGATGAAGCAATCACAGACAAACCGCGCCTGCGGAAAGCCTCCATGCTGAAAAACGAGCGTTACTCCTTTCAGCTCGCCATGCAGCTGAAGGAGCAGGCCGGCGGAGAGAAACAGCTGGTATATCTCCGTGTGGACTCTGCTCTGGCGGATTATTTAGAACTCCGCCTGGTGCGGGAGGTTCCCTCCCAGTTTCCATGCTATGGGGACGCACCAAAAAAGGAGTACCTGCGCACGCAGCCAGGGCTTTATCCAGATTTGCTGGAGCCGCTGGAGCCCGGCCGGGAAATCCCTCTCCTGCCCGGCCAGCTTCGCAGCATCTGGCTGATGGTAATGCCGCGAGCTGGTATGCCGCTGGGGAAACAGCCCGTCACGCTGGCGCTGTATGACGAGGGCGGCCGCCGTCTCGCCCAAGAAACGCTGGAGCTCACGATCATCAACGCCTCCCTGCCAGAGCAGAAGCTTGCCTTTACCCAATGGTTCCATTGCGACTGCCTTGCAGTGTATTACGGTGTGCCGGTTTTCAGCGAGCGCCATTGGGAAATCCTTGAGCAATTTCTCCGCACCGCGCGCCGGTATGGCATGAATATGGTGCTCACGCCTGTTTTTACCCCGCCGCTGGATACGGCCGTCGGCACGGAACGCCCCACCGTACAGCTTGTGGACGTAACGGTGGAGGCGGAGGGCTACCGCTTCGGTTTTGAAAAGCTGGACCGTTGGGTCGGGCTGTGCCTGCGGCTGGGCTTTGAGCGGTTTGAAATCTCCCATTTCTTTACGCAGTGGGGCGCGGCGCACGCGCCTAAAGTCATGGCGCAGGTAAATGGAGAGATGCGCCGCATCTTCGGCTGGGAAACAGAGGCGGCGGGCCCGGAATACACCACATTCCTGCATGCCTTTCTGGATGCACTGCTCCCGCATTTAAAAGCTCTGGGAATTGATCAAAAGTGCAGCTTCCACATTTCCGATGAGCCGTCGGAGGATAATCTGGACAATTATCTCGCCGCGAAGCAAATTGTGGCGGAACAATTAAAAGGGTATCCGATCATGGATGCGCTCTCCAGCTATGCATTTTACGAGCAAGGGGCAGTGGAGCATCCCATTCCCGCGAATAATCATATTGAGCCCTTTCTCACTCACAATGTGCCGCATTTATGGACCTACTACTGCTGCGGGCAATCCAACGGCGTCAGCAATCGCTTCATGGCAATGCCGTCCGCCAACAACCGCATCATCGGGGTGCAGTTTTATAAATATGGGATTGAGGGCTTTTTGCACTGGGGCTATAATTTTTATTTTTCACAGCTATCCCGCCACGCAGTCGATCCCTTCCTCGTGACGGACGGGGACTATATGGCCCCTTCCGGCGATGAATTTTCCGTCTATCCCGCGCCGGACGGCACAGCGTGGGAATCGCTGCGGCTGGTCGTTTTCCACGAGGCGCTGCAGGATCAGCGGGCACTGGAGCTGTGTGAGGCCCTGTGCGGCCGGGAAACCGTCATGCAGTTGATTGAGGGGGAGTTAAAAAAGCCGGTCACCTTCCGCCAATATCCGCGCAAGGCCGCTTATCTGCTGAAGCTGCGCGAGCGGATCAACGCAGTGATTGCGGAGCATGTCCAATGAGCAAAATGTGAAAATACAGGATATTTTCACTGAACTTATGAATCTTTTTATATAAAGTTGACATTATCCAGAATATCATATACAATAAAAGCAAATATCTGGAAGCATGTATTCCAACAGCATGTTTATCCAGATCAAGAAAGGAATGGTGAAATTTATGCGGAAAACAAAAAAACTGCTTTGCCTGCTTCTGACTGTGGTCATGCTCTGCTCCGTCTTTGGCGGCGCGCTGACGGCCTTTGCGGCAAGCTCCGGCCCGTATTCCTACGAGTTAATCAATGACGGTAAGGAAGTTAAAATCACCTCTTACAACGAAAACAAGGCGATCGTCTCCATCCCGTCCCGCATCGCCGGCAAGCCGGTTACTACAATCGGCTCCTATGCGTTCAGCGGCATCAGCAGGCTAGCCAACCTGTACCTGCCTCTGACGGTCAAGGTGATTGAGGATCACGCATTCTATGAGAGTAACCGGCTGATGTTCATGACGATCCCCTCCAACGTAGATGTGATTGGGGACTATGCGTTCGCCGGCTGCGGCCGGTTGGAGTGGATCACCATCTTCAACGGCGTGCAGGAGATTGGCGACTACGCCTTTGCAGAGTGCGACCGTCTGACCAGAATCAGCCTGCCCAAGAGCGTCCGCTCCGTGGGCGACAACGCCTTCCAGGGCTGCGGCCGGCTGGAAACTGCCAGCATGAAGGGCGTTGAGACAATCGGCGCCAACGCCTTCTTGGGCTGCAACCGGCTGGAGAAGGTGCACTTCCCCAACACGCTGAAGAGCATCGGCGACCGCGCCTTCTGGGGCGACGTTCGCCTGATGAAGGTTTATTTTGACGGCAATGCACCGCAGCTGGGCGACAGTGTGTTCGCGCTGATCGAAAATAACGCAAAGCTCTACCACAAGATCGGCAACGATACCTTCCAGGGCGGTCAGTGGGCGCGTTTCCAGCAGAAAACCTTCCTGATCTGCCTGTTTTAAAACAGGCAGGCATTTTACAGCAGACTTCAGCAAGGGCGCGTTGCAGAATGAATATCT
>USBP01000285.1 GCA_900552985.1 uncultured Oscillospiraceae bacterium | reverse complement strand
CGCAAACTGCACGGTGCCGAGCCCGTAGCCGTTCCCCTTCACCGTGCCGATCACCGGCACACCATTCATCTCTTTTTTGATAATCTCGATGTTGTTTTTCAAATAATCCCGCTCTACGACATAGCGCACGGCAAAGCCTCCCTTTTTGACAAAACGGTTTTAGGCAAACAAGAAATGCCGCTTAGCACGGCATTTCCCAATCTTGCGGCCGCTTCGCCCACTGCGCGCACCGCGCATACTGGCCAAAAACAGCACGCATTGTTTATTTTTTCTCCGTCAGCCGGCGCTTGACGGTGCGCAGCTTTTTATACGTTTTTTCGCCCAGTGTGACCAGGCGGAAGGCAAACGGCTTGAGGATGAGATTCATTTCGCCGATAAACTCCGTCAACTCCCCGCTGAACCCCTTTTTAAAGCGATAAATGCCATAGAGGGGATTGCTCTCATCCAAATAGCCGGATACGCCCCGGAAATCGTAGATCCGGCAGCCGGTCTCAATTGCCCAGCGGATCATCTCCCACTGCACGAGATAATTCGGCATCACGTTGCGGTGCGCATTGGAGGAGGCTCCGTAGAGATACCAGACCTTGTCGCCGTAGTGGATGGCAAGTGAGCCCGCAATCGGCTGACCCTCATAATAGGCCAGATAGATACGCGCATCCTCACCGAAATTCTCCAGAATGCTGCGGAAATATTCTGTGGAGCGGATGCCAAAATCATCCCGCTTGCCGGTTTCGATCATGATCTTATGAAAATCCTCCGCCGCCTCCGGGCCGCAGATTTTTACCTCAACGCCCCGCTTTTTGGCGACGCGGATGTTATAGCGGTGCTTGGAGGCGAAAGCGTTGAAAATTTCATCCTCTGTTTTGCCCTCTACATCCAGTCGGAATACAAAACGCGGCTGAATCGTTTCAAAGCTCTGGGTGGTGGAATCCACCGTGAAGCCCAGGCTTTTCACCAGCCCGGCAAATTCCTGATCGTCCACCTTAATATCGGTGTCCATTGTCAGCACATAGGCGTTGAATTCTTTTCCCAGCTCGACAGCTGCATCGACCAGTTTTTTAAGCATCTCACGGTCGTGCGGATCGCACACAGGACCGCGCGGGCTATACATCAGGGAATAAGGCATCCCCGGCACCTTGCGGATTAAAAGCGCCATGACGCCGTCAATTTTGCCATCTGACCCGCGGCTGATCACGCCGCGCCACTGCCAGTTTTTTTTGACCCCCGCCCAGGGGCTGCCCTGCATAAAGCTCGCCTTATAATGGCTTTTGACAAAGGCGTCAAATTCCGCCGCCTGCTCGCGTTTGATGATTTCCAAGAGCATTGCCTCCTATGCTGCCGCTGTATTTCTCAATTTGCAAGGAATCGTTGAATCAGCCAAGAGACGGCCGATCCGTAAAAAGTATTATAATCCAATCCTCTGCCGTTGTCAAAGCAAACAGGGAGTAGGATTATCAGTGTGTGTGATTTTGGGAGAGTTATGCACGGGGCCGTTTCAGTTGCTTTTCCCCCAGCGGCGTGATAAAATAAAAGCCGTGGAGAAAAATATGCGCCGCTGCTTTTCAGGCGGAGCGCGTCAGGAGGGCTTCACATTGAACGAAGAGCTCAAAGGCATTTTAGAAAAATTTGCAGCGTCTGGCTGGGAGCTGATCGCGGAGCCGGCTCAAGCCTGGCTGGAGGGGCGTGGAGACCGGGAGAGTCTGCTCGCCTCCATTGAGCAGGCAAACCGGGAGTGCGGAAGCTGCGGCTGCGAGCTTGACCCGCTGTACCGGCGCGCGCTTGCATTGCGGGATGCGCTCTGAGAGCGTCCGATACTGCAAAGTGGGCAGCAGATTGAGGAGAAAGGGGCTTATCAGTATGGAACCGATGAAGTTAAAACCCGCTGTGAAGGACTATATCTGGGGCGGCACGCGATTGCGGGAAGAATATGGCGTTGACGCGCCGCTGGACCGGCTTGCGGAGGCATGGGTGCTTTCCTGCCATCCGCAGGGGGAGAATGTGGTGGCGAACGGGCGGTATCAGGGCATGACGCTGGCCGAGGCGATTCGTGATATGGGGCCGGAGTGCCTTGGCAGCCGCGCGCAGCGGTTTGATTATTTTCCCATTTTAATCAAGCTCATTGACGCAAAGGAGAACCTGTCGGTGCAGGTTCATCCGGATGACGCTTATGCGCGGCGGGTAGAGCATGAATTCGGCAAGACGGAGGCATGGTATATCCTCGATGCCCAGGAGGGCGCAGAGCTGATCTATGGCTTTCAGAAGAAAATTTCGCAGGAGGAGTTCCGCCGCAGGATTGCAGATCAGACACTGCTGGAGGTGGTTAACCGGGTGCCTGTGAAGAAGGGGGATCTGTTTTTCATTGAAGCCGGAACGCTGCACGCCATCGGCAAGGGGATTCTGCTGGCGGAGATTCAGCAGAACTCCAACACAACCTATCGGGTCTATGATTATGGGCGCGTCGGCGCCGACGGTAAGCCGCGTGAGCTGCATGTGGATAAGGCGGTTGAGGTGACCCACTGCGCACCGCCAGCCCATAGCGGCAGGCCGCAGGGGGAGCCGCAGCACTTTGACGGCTATACAAAAACGTTGCTGGTATCCTGCGAGCTGTTTACATCGCATAGGCTGGAGATTTCCACACAGGCTATGCTGGCAGTGGATGAGGCCTCTTTTGTATCCCTTCTTGCGCTGGAGGGGGAGGGGACGCTTACCGCCTGCGGCCAGATGCTGCCGTTTCAAAAGGGCGAGAGTGTTTTTCTTCCGGCTGGGAGCGGAGAATACAGGCTCAGCGGCGCGATGACTGTATTGGAGACCCGTGTGTAAGCGGCTGTTACCCCAAAAGGGCGCGTTGCA
>USBP01000284.1 GCA_900552985.1 uncultured Oscillospiraceae bacterium | reverse complement strand
TACTACATGCAGAAGCTTTCCAACCCGACGGCGGGCGAGGGCGAGGCGGATGGGCTGGTCACACCGGCAGACCGCTTCAACAGCTATGGCTGGGCAACCGGGGAGCTGGGCGATTATATCTATGTTGGCTCCAACCGGAATCTGGTCGGCGGCACGGCCACCTCTTATGCGGCTGCAATGGGCGTGTCAAAGGAAGCGATCAGCACAATCCTGAAAGCGTTCACCAATGACGAGATCGCTGTGACGCCGGATGAAGATATGGACAAGGGCGGCGTCATCGTCCGGTACAATAAGACGACGGGCGAAATGGAAACGGCGTTCGAGCCCAACAAAAACATGCCCTCCCCCTTTAACGACATCACGGGCTACCGGATGTGCGTGGAGTTCAAGGGCTCCCTGTATTTCGGCACGACGGGCTCCGAGAACACCATGCTGATCCGCATTGGGCCGGATTTTGAGCCGGGCGACCTGCCGGAGATCATCGTGCATATGACCAAGCCGGAGGGCACCGGCATGGGCAATATCCGCGCCTATGATGTTACGGATGACGGCGAGCGGCTCTATATCGGCGGCACGGATGGAACACTGCTGACAGAGCAGGATAAGGCGGATAACATCTCCGCCGCCGTGCATATCCAGACCACGACGGACGGCGAGCATTTTGAAACGATTGCCTGCCCGCGCGATTTTTACCCCTACAACACATTGGAAAACGTCAATGTGGCAGGCGATGTGTGGGATCTGGTAGTCTATAAGGGCGAGGTTTACCTTTCTCTTGTCACCAATCTTGGCGCGGCCGTCTATAAGGGCGTAGAGGTCGGCAAGGGCGCGCCGGGCGCCAATGCTTACGGATGGAAGTGGACGGAATATATCGGCAATGGGATTGGCGTCCAGAGCGACCCGATCTATCCCGCCGGATTTGGCAATGCGAAAAACTATGCGGTTTCCCCCGTTGTATACAAAGGGGATCTCTACTATTTCGTGCTCTCCAACGCTGTGGATGCCGTTATCGCAGGCCTGCTGGGGACACTGTCCTTCCTGCAGTCGGGCGATATCAATCAGTATTTTGACTCTCTGAAGATTATGGAGAGCAGCATGCAGAATAAGGCGACTATCTATCGTCTCGACGGGGATAAAAAGGTTGAGATGGTGATGGGCTCCCCGGATGAATACTTCAACGAAGAAAAAGGAAACTATCTCTCTGAAACCTACGGCGGTTTCTCTGAGACGGACGGGCTGAGCTGCCTCCAGTATATCTGGCGTGCGGCGGAATACAACGGCAAGCTGATCTTTGGCACCTTTGACGCCTCCACGCTTTATCATGCCTTTACCAAGCTGACAAACGGCGACCTGATTGGTATGCCGGCGGACGAATGCGAGAGCCAGATCCGCTATGCCGTCGATTTGATTAACCTGCTTGGGGAAAAGCAGCTCATTGACGGGAACACAGAGGAGCTGCTGGTAAAGATCCTGGGCACGATCAACAGCCTCGTCGATAAGGAGGCGACGGAGCAATCCGTCAAGCAGCTGCTGGAGGGCGTGCTCCAGTTTAAAAAGGCCTTTGACCGGATTAGCCCGGTGCTCGACCGGATTGTGAATGCAGATTGGTTTACAGCGGCTGCTGGTTCCATACAGGGCCTGAAGGCGCTGCAGGATATTTACAATGCCATTGCCAATGTGAATGTGGAGGGCTTAGAGCGCTATATCCGCATCTCCAACACCATTATGGAGAATACAGGCGGCTTCGAGCTCTACAGCACAGAGGATGGCGTGCATTATACGCAGATTATCGACCACGGCTTCCATGACCGCTTCAATTATGGCTGCCGCTCCTTTATCGTGGGCTCGGACGGCCTGTATATCGGCACGGCGAATCCCTTCTATGGCGCACAGCTCTGGAAGATGAACGAGATCACGGCGCAGCTGAAAACGCTTGCCGTCGAAGGGCTGGAGCTTTCGTTTGACCCTGCTGTGACGGAGTACACGGCTACAGTTGGCGAGGATGTGGAGGCCTGCCTGCCGTGGGAGCGGACGCAGGCACGGCTGTGACGATAAACGGCACGCCGGCGTCAGGCGCGGTGCAGATCGCATTGCAGAAGGGCGAAAATGTGATCCGGATCGAAACCGCCTCCATAGACGGCAGCGAGACCGCTGTGTATACGCTGTCCGTCACACGCGGCGACGCGCCCGCTGGTTCTGTGCAGACTCCCCCGGAGGAAGGGCAGCAGGAGACCCCCGCCCCCGATACAGCAGCTGGGGATGAGGAGCAGGCCGCTGACGCCGGTAAAATCGACATCCCGGATACGGGCAGCCTGTCCGTAGCGATGTTGGCCGTTTTGACGCTGGGCGCCGCCGCTTCCATAGCGGTCAGCCGCAAAAAGCGCAGATAACGGAGAGGACCGGCCGAGTAGCATGATTTAAAAATCCCCGCCGGAGCAGCAGAAAAGCCTCCGGCGGGGAGAAAAGCGTTGAGAATTTCATTGGAATGGTCAAAAAACCGCAGGGGCCGGGCGAACGGTTTCCCTGCGGCTTTTTTGCTGCCTATTCCGTCTCCTGTGTGCGCAGCTCCTCCAAATCCACATAAAACGCCTGCGTCTCGAGATCCGGTGCGGGCACTTCCTCCTGTGGGAAGGCAGGAATTTCCGCGATCACCTCCACCTTTTGGCCGCGCATCCAAACGGAGGGCGTAATACGCACCGTATAGCCGCAGGCGCTTGGCGTGCGCCACTCCGGCATGGGGAGCTCCGGGATGCCGAAGGCGGAGAGCAGCGTCATGATCACGCCGCCGTGGGTGATGATGGCGGCGCTGGGCACCTGCGCTTTCATCATGCCCTCCACAAGATTGGCTAAG
>USBP01000283.1 GCA_900552985.1 uncultured Oscillospiraceae bacterium | reverse complement strand
TTAGGTGCGGACCGGGCTGGCGATGCCGATCTTCTGCGGCAGCTGTGCACGCGCTATGGTATCCGCTTTGCAATGGCACAGGAGGTGGATTTTGACGGTCTTCCCGTGAGCAGCACGCGCATCCGCACGGCCTTGGAAGAAGGCCGGGTAGAGCAGGCGAACGCCATGCTGGGCCGGCCTTTTTGCTATGATTTTACTGTAGTGGGCGGCGATCACCGGGGGCGCAAACTGGGCGCGCCGACGATCAATCAGTATTTTCCTGCGGGCTTTGTGGTGCCGAAGTTTGGGGTGTATGCTTCGCATACGCTGGTGAAGGGCCGCGTCTACCCTTCAGTGACCAATATCGGCCTGCGGCCTACAATAGGCACGCAGAGCCTGCGCAGTGAAACCTATATCATGGATTTCAGCGGCGACCTCTATGGGCAGAATATTGAGGTCTCTTTGCTGCATTTTCTACGCGGGGAGATCCGGTTTGATTCACTGGAAGCACTGCGCGCACAGATTGCGGCGGACGCCGGCGCAGCGCGAAGCCTGGCGGCGCGAGGATAGGCGATAGAAAGGATGGGCAATATCAGAATGCAGGCAATTCAAGCGATCTTATTTGATTTTGACGATACCCTACAGGATCGGGAGGCGGCCTACCGCAAATACTGCGCAGCCTTTCTGGATGAGTTCTTTCCCGGTCTGCCGGCAGCGGAAAAAGCCGGGCGTATTGATGAGATGGAATCGCGCATCAACGGCGGCTACCGCAAGCGGGAGGAATATTTCCCGGAGCTGATCGAGCTGTGGGATTGGCGGGAGCATCCGCCGGTGGATGTTCTCTGCCGGCATTTTAACGAACGCTATGGTGAGCACGTGGCGCTGTTTCCGGACGCGGTGCCTACCATTGAACAGCTGAAGAGGCTGGGCTACCGGCTCGGTATTGTCAGCAACGGCCCGTCGGTTTTGCAGAACAAAAAGCTGGATACAGCGGGCATCCGCAGGCTTTTTGACGTTGTTGTGGTCTCTGGGGATTATGGCATCCATAAGCCGGACCGGCGCTTGTTTGACCTGGCTGCGCAGCAGCTGGGCGTGCCCAATGAAGCGTGCCTGTTTGTGGGCGACCATCCGGTCAACGATATTCAGGGCGCGCTCGGCGCTGGAATGCAGGCCGTATGGATGAATTATGGCTCCTTTGCCGGCCAGCGCACACAGGGCGTGCTGGAAATTACGCGCCTTTCCCAGTTGCCCGCCCTTCTGGAGCGGGAAGCAGGGGCTGCCCAGGCATGCGGCAAAAGGTAATTTAGCCCTTTACAATTCCCGATTTGTGTGTTAAAATCATGAAGTATTGTGCCCTGCTCTCGGCACTTGGATGAAACCGCCAAGCGGTACGCCACCTGCCTTCTGCTGGGAGCCCGGCAAACTTTGCAATGAGGTGACAAAGCATGACCAATGAAGAAAAAAAGGCAATCATGGCTGAGTATGCACTCCACGAGGGCGATACCGGCTCCCCTGAGGTGCAGATCGCGGTGCTGACCAAGCGCATCAACGATCTGACTGAGCACCTGAAGGTGCATAAGAAGGATCATCACTCCCGCCGCGGCCTGCTCAAAATGGTTGGCCACAGGCGCAACCTGCTGAAGTATTTGCAGGATAATGACATTGAGCGTTATCGTGCGATCATTGCACGGCTTGGTATCCGTAAATAAGCAGCGTTTGAGGCAGGCGGGGGCCTTTCCCCCGGCCTGCCTTCCGTCTGTTCGGGCTTTGGTTCGACAGACAGCCGCTTTTTTCGCATCCATTCGGGCTGGCGCATGGTTTAGCAGTGAATCGAGCGCGCGAGCGTCCCTCTCGTGCGTTGGATTTATTGCTAAGCGTGCTGCCTCCCGTGGAAATATAGTTTGAGAGGTAGAAATATGTTCGAGCAGTACAGAAAATTTGAAACCGAGCTTGCCGGCCGCCCCCTGACGGTGGAAACCGGCAAGATGGCGCAGCTTGCGGGCGGCTCCTGCCTGATTAGCTATGGCGACACACAGGTGCTCTGCAATGCGACAATGTCCGACAAGCCGCGCGACGGCATTGATTTTTTCCCGCTTTCCGTCGATTTTGAGGAGAAGCTCTATGCCGCAGGCAAGATCCCAGGCTCCTTCCAGCGCCGTGAAGGCCGCCCGAGCGAGAAGGCGATCCTGGCCTCCCGCGTGATTGACCGCCCGATCCGCCCGCTGTTCCCGAAGGATATGCGCAACGATGTCGGCGTAGTGGCCACCGTGATGTCCTGCGACCCGGATTGCTCGCCGGAGATCACGGCCATGATCGGCGTATCCATTGCACTGAGTATCTCCAACATCCCGTGGAAGGGCCCGATCTCCGGCGTTTCCGTCGGTTATGTGGATGGGGAGTATGTTATTAACCCTACTGCGGAGCAGCGCGAGCAGTCTGAGATGGCGGTCACAGTCGCCTCAACGGACAAGCTCGTCGCCATGATTGAGGCCGGCGCGAAGGAAGTTTCCAACGATGTGATGTTTAACGGCATTATGGCGGGTCACGAGGCCAACCAGAAGATCATCGAGTTCATTAAGGAGATCCAGCGGGAGGTTGGCCGTGAGAAGGTTGATTTCCCGTCGAATGACCCCTCGCCGGAGCTGTTTGACGCAGTGAAGGAGCTCGCTATTGACGATGTGCGCGCCGCCCTGGATACGGATGATAAGCGTGTGCGCGACGAGCGGCTGATCCCCGTGTATGAGAAGGTGCACGCCGAGCTGGATGAGGTCTATCCGGAGGAGTGCGGCAAGATCGACGACTGCTTATATAAGCTGCAAAAATATGTGGTGCGCCGTTGGCTGCTCGACGACGGCAAGCGCGTTGACGGGCGCGGTATCGATGAAATCCGCCCGCTGGCAGC
>USBP01000282.1 GCA_900552985.1 uncultured Oscillospiraceae bacterium | reverse complement strand
GGCTCGTCGGTGCCGCGCACCTTCGCCTGACGCGCGATCTGCGCGGCAAGATTGGCGTGCGGAAGTCCGGACGCTGAGAAAATCGGCAGCTTTTGGCCGCGCACAAGCGTATTCAGCCCGTCAATCGCGGAAATTCCCGTCTGAATAAATTCCTGCGGATAACTGCGTGCCACAGGGTTGATCGGCAAGCCGTTGACGTCCATGCGTTTCTCCGGAAGAAGCTCCGGCCCACCGTCGATCGGGCGGCCCAGGCCGTCGAACACACGGCCAAGCATATCCTCCGATACGCCAAGCTCCATCTGGCGGCCCAGAAAACGCACCTTGCTGTTGGAAAGATTGATGCCCGTGGAGCTTTCAAACAGCTGCACCAGCGCGTTGGATCCATCCACCTCCAGCACGCGGCAGCGCCGTTTTTCGCCGTTTTCCAGCTCAATTTCGCCCAGCTCATTATAAGCGACGCCCTGTACTTCCCGCACCAGCATCAGGGGGCCGGCAACCTCCTCTATGGTTCTGTATTCAACCGGCATGTTTCTCCGCCTCCCCAACCGTTTCTTTTATCTGCCCGGCAAGCTCTTCACTGATTCGGCCAAAGGCTTCTTTGACCTGATCCTCCGGCACATATTTCAGCCTGCCGATCTCCTCGCGCACCGGGAGGGCGACGATCTTCTCGATATCCGCACCCTGCCCAATCGCTTCGTCCGCCAGATCATAGAACTGCAAAATCAGCCGCATCATCCATAGCTGCTTTTGCAGGCTGGTATGGGTATCCACCTCATGAAAGGCCAGCTGATGCAGAAAATCCTCCCGGATGGAGCGCGCCGTCTCCATCTTCAACCGGTCGCTAGGCGAGAGCGCATCCATGCCGACAAGCTTCACAATCTCCTCAAGCTCCGCCTCCTCCTGCAACAGGTGCAGCATGCGCCCGCGCAGCACCATCCAATCCGCATCGACATGCCGCTGGAACCATCCGCTGAGCAGATCCGTGTAAAGGGAATAGCTTGTCAGCCAGTTGATAGCCGGGAAGTGGCGCTTATAGGCAAGGCTGGCATCCAGGCCCCAAAAAACCTTGACGATGCGCAGCGTCGCCTGCGATACAGGCTCTGAAATATCGCCGCCAGGCGGGGAAACCGCACCGATGACGGACAAAGCGCCCTCACGCCCCTGTGTGCCCAGCGAGATCACCCGGCCCGCACGCTCATAGAACTGTGCAAGCCTGCTGCCCAGATACGCAGGGTAACCCTCCTCGCCGGGCATCTCCTCCAGGCGGCCGCTCATCTCCCGCAGGGCCTCCGCCCAGCGGGAGGTGGAATCCGCCATCAGCGCGACGGAATAGCCCATATCCCGAAAATATTCTGCAATGGTGATGCCGGTATAAATAGAGGCTTCGCGCGCCGCTACAGGCATATCGGAGGTGTTTGCAATCAAGACTGTACGCTCCATCAGGGATTTCCCCGTGTGCGGATCAATCAGCTCCGGAAATTCATTCAAAACGTCCGTCATCTCATTGCCGCGCTCACCGCAGCCGATATAAACGACGATATCCGCCTCCGCCCACTTAGCCAGCTGATGCTGCGTGACCGTTTTCCCGCTCCCGAAAGGGCCGGGGATTGCCGCCACGCCGCCCTTAGCGAGCGGGAACAGGCAGTCGATCACGCGCTGGCCCGTGATGAGCGGTTCATCCGGAGAGAGCTTTTGGCGGTATGGCCTGCCGCGGCGCACCGGCCAGCGCTGCATGAGGGTGAGCGTTTTATCGCCCTGCGGCGTGCGCACGGTGCAGACAGGCTCCGTCACCGTATATTCGCCCGGCTGGATAGAGACGATCTCGCCCTTCACACCGTTCGGCACCATAATTTTATGGAGGACGATCTCCGTCTCCTGCACCGTGCCGATAATATCTCCGGAGGCGACCATATCTCCCGCCTTGACGCAGGGCTCAAATCCCCATTTTCTTTCCCGCTTAAGGGAAGGCGCCTCCACGCCGCGGGAGAGGTTGTTGCCTACCGCCTTCATGATATCATCCAGCGGGCGTTGGATGCCGTCAAAAATGCTGCCGATCAGGCCTGGCCCCAGCTCAACGCTCATTGGCTCGCCTGTAGATTCCACCGGAGCGCCGGCCTTGAGGCCCGACGTCTCCTCATACACCTGTATGGATGCGCGATCCCCGTGCATCTCTATGATCTCACCAATCAGGCGCTGGCTGCTCACCCGCACCACGTCAAACATGTTTGCATCCCGCATGCCCTGTGCGACAACAAGCGGCCCCGCCACCTTTACAACAGAACCTCTGCTCATGGTGAATCACCTCTCTTCCTCGTTATCCGATGATATCGGAGCCAACAGCCTTTTCCACGCTCTTACTCACGCTTCTCAGCCCAAGCCCCGTGTTGCCCGTCACCCCCGGGATCGGAATGATGGCAGGCGCGGGCAATCGGCGATAGCGGTCAATCTCCTCCTCCAGCTCCTGCGCCAGTTTTTCCGTCATGAAAACCACGGCATAGCCGCTGCCAGCCAGCCGTTTCAGCTCCAAAGCAGCCTCCTGCGCCTCTTCCTGCGGAAAAATTTCAAGCCCAAGGGAGGCGAAGCCCGTCACACTGTCCCGGTCGCCTATCACCGCGATTTTATACATATGCTTCACGCATCCTTTCCCGAATCCGTTCCGCCGGGAGCCCCAACCGCTTGCAGGAGAGCAAAATACGGATATTCTGGATCTCCCTCTCCCGCGCTATATAATAAGCGATCAGCGGCGCGGGGCCGAAGCTCACCAGACGCGCGCCCTCAAGCCGACTGAACACCATATCATCGCACCATTTTTCAAATGCGGCGAATCCCCCGGCAGCCGCGGGCACGCAACCCGCATAAGCGCTCTGGGAGAGGAACCCGGCCAACTCCTGCCTGCCG
>USBP01000281.1 GCA_900552985.1 uncultured Oscillospiraceae bacterium | reverse complement strand
GTACAGTAGCATAAGGGATTCCCAGCGCGCGGCCGACATCCCGGATGGCAGCCTTTGCCGCCATGGTGCCGAACGTTACAATCTGCGCCACATGATCCGCGCCGTATTTACGCACCACGTAGTCTATGACCTCAGGACGGCGCTCATAGCAGAAATCAATATCAAAATCCGGCATACTGACGCGCTCCGGGTTGAGGAAGCGCTCAAAAAGCAGGTTATATTTCATTGGGTCAATCCCGGTGATGCCAATGCAGTAGGCGGCAATACTGCCCGCGCCGGAACCGCGCCCCGGCCCAACGGGGATACCCTGTGACTTTGCATAGTGGACAAAATCATGCACAATCAGATAATAATCCACATAGCCCATGGTATGGATCACATTCAGCTCATAGTGCAGCCGCTCAATATACTCCTGCGGCGGAGAAGCTCCGTAACGCTCATGAAGCCCCTCCTCACACATCCGGGTCAGATAGGCAAAATGATCCTCGCCACTCGGCACCTCAAAGTGCGGCAGCTTCGTCTCTCCAAAGCTGAAGGTAACATTACAGCGTCGCGCAATTTCGACCGTATTGTCAAAGGCCTCCGGCAGCTCAGGGAACAGAGCGCGCATTTCCTCCTCGCTTTTGAGGTAGAACTCCTGCGTTTCAAATTCCAGCCCTGTCTCCTCCCCGACGGTATGGTTCGTCTGAATGCAGATAAGCACCTGCTGGACGCGGGCATCCTCCTTGAAAACATAATGCGTATCATTCGTGGCGACGAGCGGAATGCCCGTCTCACGGGATAGGCGGACAATCAGCGGATTGATCTGCTTTTGTTCGCGCAGGCCATGATCCTGAAGCTCCAGAAAATAATTGCCGCGGCCAAAGAGGTTATCATACCACAGAGCCGTCTTCTTCGCGCCCTCATAATCGCCGCGTGCAAGCGCGCGCGGAATTTCACCCGCCAGGCATGCAGAAAGCGCGATCAGCCCCTCATGATACTGTTCAAGCAGCTCGCGGTCAATGCGCGGCTTGGTGTAGAAGCCCTCCGTCCACGCCTTGCTCACCATGGCGATCAGATTCTGATAACCCGTATTATTTTCGCACAGGAGCACCAGATGGCTGCGCTCGCTGTCGAGTGCATAGACCTTATCATGACGTGTACGCGCGGCAACATAGACCTCACAGCCAATCACCGGCTTTATGCCGCGTTCCTGTGCGGCGCGGTAAAAATCAATTACGCCGTACATCGCCCCGTGATCCGTGATCGCCATAGCCGTCTGCCCGAGCTCCCCGGCACGGTCAAGCACCGGCCCAATCCGACATGCGCCGTCAAGCAGGCTGTATTCCGTATGCAAATGAAGGTGAACAAAACCGGGCAAAGCTAACACTTCCCTTGAGCATCCTATATTTGTATTTTATCATATCTTAACGCTTTCCAAACCGAAGCACAATTACCCGACGGGTGAAAGGGCACAAGCAGGCGCACCCACCCCTTGTGCCATACAGATTATTCCGGTTTTATTCCTCCGTCAGCGATGCAATAATATTGGAATAGAGCTTCACCGGATCGTTTAAAAAGTTTTTCCGGACGGTTTCCACCTGCAGGCTGTCCGCCACAAAAATCGTCAATTGCAGCAGCTCATCTGTAGAATCATAAATCGTAAAGGTAACATGATAGCCGTTTTCCAGCTTTTCAACATCAATGCGGTTTTCCCGCTCACGCCTGGCGCGGGTGAGCAATTTCATAGCGGCATTGACCGCCTTTTCCCGCACAGAACGGGGCAGATTGGCCTCCAGCGTCTGGGCGGCGGAGCGCCCCTGCTCCGTCACAGCATAAAGCGGGCCATCTTCCCCCGAAGGATCCTCCTTCAGGCTTCCTGCCTCAACCAGCGCCGCTATGGCCTGATTGATCTCAAAATAATTAGCGAGCCCGTTCTCCTGCAATATCTCGTTAATGAGCTGCTTGGTAATCGGCTGCTCAATGCTTTTGAGCAGATAGCAGATCAGCACCTTGATCTCATTGCGGCTGCGCAGCCCGCCCGGCTCAACGCCTTCATCAAACGCATCATATTCCAAATCCAATGGGAACACCTCTCCATATTACAGTTCATTTCATTTTATCATGCAGCATCAAAAAAAGGAAGCAAAAAACGGCAAAATACTTATTTACTGAAGAATTCTGCTTGACACCGGCGCGTGAAGCCTGTAAATTATATTAGAATAAGCCCGTTGCCTGACGTTTTGCGGCCGAGGGGACGGGTAATAAACGAAAGAGGAGAGGTTCACTCAATGGAAGAGAAAAAGCTCCTGATCGACATTCGTGAGAAGCCTTCCACCGGCAAATGGCTGATTCTCAGTTTCCAGCATGTATTCGCCATGTTTGGTTCAACTGTGCTGGTGCCCATGCTCACGGGCCTGCCGATCAATACCGCGCTGCTGTGCTCCGGTATCGGCACATTTATCTACATTCTCTGTACCAAGGCGCGCTGCCCGATCTATCTCGGCAGCTCGTTCGCCTACATTTCCGCAATCATTGCGGCATTAGGGGCCAGCGTCAGCGATCCCGATTTTGCACAGAAGGCCAATTTTTCGGCCGCTGCAACGGGGCTTATGGCGGCTGGCCTGGTTTATGTTGTCTTCGCGATCCTGATTCGCCTGATCGGCACCGGCTGGATCAACAAAATCCTGCCCCCTATCGTCGTAGGCCCGATGATTGCCGTAATCGGCCTCGGCCTTGCCGGATCTGCCTGCTCCAACGCGGGCTTTGTGGTGCCGGAGGGCGGCACAATGAATTGGCAGCATGTTGCCGTTGCTCTGATTACCATTCTCGCAACCGCAATTGTGGCAGTATATGCCAAGGGCTTTTTCAAAATCGTGCCGATTGTGTCCGGTATTCTGGTCGGCATTGTGGCGGCCCTTGGG
>USBP01000280.1 GCA_900552985.1 uncultured Oscillospiraceae bacterium | reverse complement strand
TTCCAGCCGGTCAGTTGGGCGATTCGCTCGGCAAGAACGTCCAGATCAAAGGGCTTGAGAAAATAATAATCCGCTCCGGCCGCCAAAACCTCCCGCTCAAAGCGGACGTTATCCACGCTGGACATCAGCATCACCAGGGGACGTTTGCTTAATTTTAATTCAGGCATCGCTTTCAGCACGCCTAATGCGTCCACCTGCGGCATAAAAAGATCCATCAGTAAAACATCCGGCGTATTGGCAGACAGGCGGGCCAGAACCTCGGAGCCGTCCTTTGGAGCGAGTAGTACCTCATAGCCGTAAGAGCGAAGGACATTCGCACACGTTTGACCATATTCAGTGCCTTCTTCTGCGAGCATAACGGTAATTGCTTTTTCCATGTTTTATCTACCTTCCTTTTATCTTTTGCCATATATTAACATATTTGAATTCAAAAGTCAAGATAAACCACAAAAATAATTGGTAAAACATGGAATTGAAATGCAACCCGCAAATTTAGGAATATCTTGATGCTTAAGAAGCCTTTTTCTCCGGCTGAGAGGCCGTGTTTTCGGCTGTTTCCAGCATGGTGTCCGCAAAAATAGCATAGCCCTGCAACGGGTTGTTGACGAATACGTGCGTGACCGCTCCCACAAGCATTCCATTTTGCAGGATCGGGCTTCCGCTCATTCCCTGTACGATTCCTCCGGTTTTTTCAATCAGTTCAGGGTCGGTGACCTCGACAATCATATTCTTCCCCTGATCTCCGGAGCCAGAATAAATTTTGGTGATTTCGACATCATAATACCGCGGTGTATCTCCCTCGACAGTAGAGATGATCTGGGCAGGGCCTGTTTTGACCTCCTGGCGCAGCGCTACCGGCACTGGTTTGCCGGTCAGAGCACTGGTGCTGTTCATGAAACCATAAACGCCGGTGTTGCCGTTGACCGTAAGCGTACCCATCACCTTGCTGCCAAAAACGCCGCATAGCTCGCCGGCAGCACCTTTGGAGCCTTTATAGCAGCCATTGATGTGTGCTTCCACGATGTCGCCGGCAAGAAGAGGCATTTCCTCGCCTGTATCCACATCGCAGATTGCATGGCCCAGCCCTGCAAAGACACGGCTCTCCGGATCGTAAAAGGTGAGTGTCCCTACGCCTGCGGAACTGTCGCGGATCCAGAGGCCGGCGCGGAACTTGCCATCGGAAGCGGAGCAGGCAGGCTGAAATTTGACCTCCATCTCCTCTGCTCCGCGCCGGATGCGCAGTGTCAGCGCATTTCCGCCGCAGCCTTTGAAAATTTGCGATACCTCTTCATTCCGGCTGACGGGATGGCCGTCTACCGAAATGAGCACGTCGCCCTCCTTCAGGCCTGCCTCCTTGGCAGGGTTAACGCTGCCCTCTTTCGTTTCCACCGGATCCATCCCGACGATCACAACGCCATTGGTATAAAGCCGCAGGCCAAAGGCGGTTCCGCCAGGGATCACATAGCTGCGCTGCGTTACCGTGACATGGGAGCTCTTCACCGGAAACAGGTTGAGAAGCTTGACCTCCACATCATATTCCTGCGCCTGTGCGGGTGCTGCATCCGCCAAATGCAGCTGCACCTGAGAGGCCGGTTCCTTCGGCGCAGCGACGCAAAGCCTGCCCACCCAGGGCATATGGCCCTGCGCCACATACAGTTCATCCGGTACGGTCTGCTCTGCGACACCCAGCAGGCCGAAAACCAGCGCTGCGCAGGCGGCGCTCAACAATGTCACCGCCTTGAAAAATTTTTTCATTTTCCACCTCCATCTTGCGGCAAGTATACGAATTGCCGCCCTATTAATTTGCCTTGTTTGCCATCGTTTATTTGCGGTAATTTGATGACTTTTCGGGCGGAATTGGGGTGGAAATAGCAGGAATTTTCTGTATTAAAATATTTGCTTTTCGATTTAAAAATTTTAAAAATTTTCCCATTGTTGACACGTATAAGATGTCAGATTAAACCTAATTATTCCATATACTCGTTCTATTGGCAAGTTTAAATTGTCAAAGAATGGAGTGAGTATCAATGTTCAAAAACAGAAGCTGTGACGGAACGTGTAATCTCTGTGGGGCGAAGATTGCTCAGCTGCGCAAACAGTTGCCACAGAAAACTTCTCAGCGACAGTTGGCGGAAAAGGTGCAGGAAATCGGCGTGGATCTGGATAAGAACGCCATCCAGCGGATTGAAAGCGGCGAGCGGTTTGTAACGGATATTGAACTGAAAGCATTTTCTGAAATTTTTAACGTTACAATGGATTCCTTTTGCAGTAAGGAGCAGGATAGCGCGCCAATCCTGCCCGATCTATTGGAATGAGTGCCGCTGTGTGCGTATCATGTTTTTTATGGGATCAGGTGAAACATATGAAAGGTGAAAATTCAGATTTTGGAAGCCGCAATAATATCTGCGGCGGCAACGTGGCCAGGCTTAGAAAAAGCATGGCGGGAAAGCCCTCACAGGGAACGTTGGCAGCCTGGATGCAGCTGAAAGGAATTCGGGCAAATAAAAACACCATTCAGCGTATTGAGGCGGGAACACGAGCGGTAAAAGATATCGAGTTGGATGCGCTTGCGCAAATTTTTCATGTTTCTGCGGATGAATTGCTGCATGGTTTGCAAAATGATCGATAAGGAAGGCGGCAGAGGGAATCCGACGGGGAGGGAATTCCCTTTTCTGTTTGCAGTCGTCCATTGAAAGGCTCAATCGCCAAATGATATATTGAATTTAAAAAATAGATATATAAATATTGACCTTTTCGGAACAGATTGCTAAAATAAAATTACTGGTGAATTTCCTGCACTTGTTCAGTATCCGTTCGGCCGTGTGTGCCGGTATCAAATGAAATGGGGTGGAAATAATGAAACAGATGGTGTTCCGATGGGTGGCTGTTTTCATGGCGGCAGTTCTTTTGGCATC
>USBP01000279.1 GCA_900552985.1 uncultured Oscillospiraceae bacterium | reverse complement strand
GATGACGCCTACCTGCACACCTGCAAAGCCGCCGCGCGGGGCGTTGGATAAGAACCCTACAAAGGGATCGCCCGCCGCGCATGGCGTGGCGGTTAAGCTTGCGCTGAGGGTCACAGGGGAGCCTTTTGCACCCTCTCCATCCATTTTCAGCGTGACGGTCTGTTCTGCAAATCCGGTTAACGAGATGCCCATCAGTACAATCCTCCTATTTTTTGTTGCGCAATGCGGATTAGGGCCGCAGACGCCCGCATATTGTGGCGATTACGCAGTCGATTTAAATTTGAAACCCAAAGAGCTCCCGTGCAGTGGGATTCTGCTCTGCTGGGGCCAGCTGAAGCGCCGGTGTAGCTTCTTCCTTTGTCAGGGCCAGCATAGCCTTTAGCTCCTCTAATTCCCTCGTGCTGCACTTTTGCAGTAGCGCCGGGCAACGGCCAAAATCCAGCTGCGGCGTGTGCAGCGCACACAGGCGGATAACCTCCTGCGTGAGCGCGCCGCGGTATTGCCGGCCATCCTCCGCCAATTGCGTAAGCTCCTGCAAATAGGTGAGGAGTGCTTCCGCCTGTCCCTTGGTCAGGGTGAGGCTATCCTGTGCGCTTTTGAGCGTTTCAATAAGGTGTTCCAACAGGTTTTCGTCCCCTTTCTGTATTAAATAGGCCTTCGTCACACCGGCGCTCGGTTGCGCCGGAATAGCGACAAAGGACCACTCGTAGGCATCCTGTACGCCGCTGAGCACCATGTGGCAGCGCTTGCCGCCGTAGACGCGCCCCGGCTGGTGTGCGCAGGGCTGTGTGAGCTGCTCCGCGCCGCAAATGGAGCAGTTTTTTTGCCTGACTGCACAGCCTACGCTGACCTCCTTTTTGATGCCCGCGTCAATTTCGGCAATAAGCCCGGCATTTTCCTGTGTGCGCGCCATATAGGCCCGTGCGCGCAGGGCGGAGTAAGGTTCGCCCAAGCTAGTGCGCCTGGCTTCGTCTGTTTCCACCCAAGCGCGGTAAGTGCGGGCGGTCTGATCGCGCCCTCTTCTGCTGTGGTCAAACAGGCCGGGCTTGCCCGGGTAGAGCGCTGCAAGCTGGTTGAGCGCTTCCAGGCTGAAGCGCTCGCCGTCCCGGTCCACCTCGTTGTCACAGAGGGTAACGCTAAAGGCGTAAATATCCTCTGCCCTGAGTGGTGAGCGGGCATAGCGGTTGATCTGCTCCAGTTCCTCCGGCGTAGGGACGCCGGAGGCCTGCGGGTTATTCGTCATGCTTCGGCTCCTTTCTGGCGGGCTGTTTTGCCTCCAGTGCGGCGGCCTGCGCATGATACAGCCGTGCGCGGCCCAGCTCAACCTCATCCTGCAATGTGATATCGTCCCAAACGACCTGGCAGCCGCTCAGCTGCCCATTCAACCGAAGACAGGCCCGGCAGATGGTTTCGATCACTGGAGTGAGAAGGCGGCGATAGCTTGTGAGCTCGCTGGTCAGCACATCTGCCTGCTGGGAGGACATGCGCTCCGTGGAGGACCAATGCAGGCCGAGTAAAAAAGGGGGCAGGCCCGTTTTGGCAACGATCTGTTCGAGCATCTGCCGCACGGGGATTTCACTGTCAAGGATTTGATTATCCGCGCCGATCACACGGATATCAACATCCCCGACTGCTACGAAATCCTTCACGCCCGTACCGCTTGCCATGGCCTCGCTCCATTCCCGGGCCACCTGCTGGGCGCGTTCCCTGGCAAAGGCGCGGTCCATTGCATCGCTGTGCGGCTTATAAGTTACCGCGAAGCGTACGTTCCCTACCCGTTCCCAATTCAGGCCAATGGTCTGATAAATTTGCAAAAGGATTTTGCTGATGAAAGGGAGCCCCAGCAGCAGTGAGTTGCCGCCAAGCTGCCCTGCGCGCGGATGGAGGACGGAAAGTAAAATGCGCTCTGGATGCGGGACGGGCGAGGCTTCTCCACCTGGCTCCCTGCGGCAGACGAGGGTTTGCAGCGCGTTTTTGCCATGCCGGAGCTCCAGCGTCTCCAGCGGGGCATTGTAGAGCGCTAGTCGCCCGCCTCCAAGGGGAACCATTTCTCCAACAGCTGTGCCGAAGGTGAGCAGTTGATCCAGATAGGCGTTTAAAAAAGCTTCTATTCCGCGTTGACAGCCGTTAACGGGGATCTCCCGCAAAAACGCCTCCAGTAGCTGTTGTGAGGGCTCGTCCGTGCATGCGACGGTAAAACCGCCGGTTAAACGGATGAGCTTGAGAATCGCCGCGTCGATAATTGGTACGGCCTCTCGCAGCAGCTCATAGAGCCTGCCTTGAACGGGGCAAAGCGGGGTAAAGCGCATCAGCTCCCCATAGGGCTGCGGCGGGGCGGTTTGCGGTGCGCAGGCCGCCCCAACCGGTTCCTGTTTGACGGTGCGTTTTCGAAGCGCCATAGGGTTCCTCCTTTTTGGGTGGGTTATTACCGGCGTGCGGCCGCGAGCGCATAAAAGCCCTCTTCCTGGCCGGCCAATACGGTGGTGACAAAATAGCGGATATCATCCATTGCGTGGTCATGCTCTTTACGGGGCAGATCCTTTGCAGCGCGGGCGTCCCAGCGGTAGAGGCCGAATTCCCGGATGGTATCCCGACAGCAGGGAGCGACGCGCAGCCGCCCTTCCCGCAGCGCGTCGGAAACCTGGCGAATCCCGTCGAGCACTTCGTTTTGCGCTGGAATGGCGGGATACCGGCCATGGCGGCGGATACAGGCGAGAAAGCTTGCGGCGGAGGGGTCCACAATCACTGCGCGCACGGGCAGGTCGCCTGCAAGCGCCTGTATTTCTGCGTAATATTCTTCGTCTGTTTTCTGCGCGCCCTCCCTGCGGGAATCGTAGTAATATTCCCGCAGGCGGTACCACACGCCATCCTTTTCTCCCCATAGACCGCAGGAGAAGGGGTTTACCGTGCCATAGTCGCAGGAGAGATAG
>USBP01000278.1 GCA_900552985.1 uncultured Oscillospiraceae bacterium | reverse complement strand
CCCTCGCCATCGTGATTCAGCGAAGGGTTATAAACCGTTTTGCGCAGCAGACGGAAAGCCTCCTGCGATGCGGGGCCCGGCGCGCCATAGCGCCGCGTGACATAATCATCCAGCCATTTGTCCAGTTCAATGGGGGCAAGCTTTTCCGGCGAAGCGCTCCAGGCCGTTTCAAAAAACAGGTCAAACAGCACCGGGTTGCTGAATGTCGCCTCCGGCGTGATGCCGATGCCCGCCATGCACTGGGCGGTATTCGCCGCACGGGCCACCTCGCTTGCCACCGTATCCATATGCCCGTTGAGGCCCATACGGCCGCCGAAATTATTGAGCATACACCACAGCCAGGGCGTGCGGTCGAACTCCCCGCCCGCCCAGGTTTCCCAGTGCGGGCGCGCCTCGGCGTAAAGATCGAGCACCAGCGCATGCTCCTTCCGCCCATGTAAGCCGTGCAGCAGGGCCTTGGAGGGATTCCTGCCCCAGGATTGGATCACCCACACGCTCTGCGGATCGTTTTTCAGCATTTCATCCAGCACAAACCGCGCCATCCTCCTGGGGGACATGAGGCCGCTTCGCCCGCCCTCATGGAAGGGATCGGTGGCGTAATAATGGCTTACCTCGCCAAACACCTCCCGCTGGCAGCGGTAAAAAAGCTGCCCCAGCCTGCGGTAGGCCGCCGTTGTGGTTTTGAGCATCGCCGGACGCGGGAAACCATTCCAAAGCCCCTGCGGGATCACCCTGGCATCCCGCACCTTTTTCTGAATGCCGGCAGGCGCCATGCCGCTGTAGCCCTGTAAAACCGGCTGCATCCCGAGGCGCCGCATCAGCTGGTGGTTGCGCCGCGCAAGCTCGGTGCGCGCATGGAACCATGTGTCGTGCACCGGGCCGCCGAAGCCGCTGATATTCGCCATATAGGCCCACGCATAGTAAGCGGGACCCGCCAAAAAATCCTTGCACTCCATGTGTGTGTAGCCGAGCGCGGTGAGGAAACGCCGCCAGACCTCCTCCTGCGCCGTAATATCCAGCACAAGGTTTACCCCGTTCATCGCAAGCCAGTAGAGCTCACGCCTCCACTCCGCTTCATCCCAGAACGCCATTGTGTAGGAAAGCGTGCAGTAGTTGTAGCTGTAACGCACCGAAAACGGCGTTTCACGCCGCACGGGCTCCCCTACCGGAGGCGGGGCTTCCGGCAGCTTCACCTGAAAGCTCATCTGTGAAACATGTGCATTACAGCAATATTTCAGATAGTGGTTGAATCCCACCGCCAGGCAGACGCCGGTACGGCCCGTGATTACAATTTTCCCCTCCTCATCGGAGAGTGAAAAATAATCCTGCCCCGGCTTCCGGTCATTTTCCGCGAGGCGCAGCGTGAACCAGCCCGCGCGCTGATCCCCTATGGTGTAGGCGATCAGCGCCCGTACCTCTTGCAAGGTATCCTCCTGCGTAACGGGAACGTTGTAGGCCGACCGCTCAAAATCCTCCGGCGGGATGAACGCCGCGGGTTCGCATCTCTGGCCGGACGGCTCGCCATAGGCCTCCACACAGCGTAGCGCCGCGCCGTCCGCCGCGCTATTGTAGGTCACGCGAACGCGCAGGAACCGCGCTTCGCACTCAACGGAAAACACATCCCCCTCGGGCGGGCAGGGCGTTTCCTCCGCTTTTTGCGCAATGCGGGAGAAGTTCACGCCATCCAGGCTCGCATAAACGTCAAACAGCGACGCGCCCTGCGCAGGCGTGTGAATCACCACCCTATCGAGTCGGAACAGACCCTCCAGGTCAATCTGCGCATAAGCGGGATAAAGGCTTGAATCCCATTGGGTGGCGGGGTTGCCATCGGTAATACAAGCCGCCTTTTCCCGGTTCTCATTGGTATGGACAGGTCTGTGGAGCGCCAGATCGGCGCGCGGGGATGTGATGGGCATAGCGAATTCCTCCAATATTTTAATATTCTTGATCCGAATCGTATCCGCAGCGTGACATGAGACGCTGGAAATGATATCATATCCATGCAAAAATAAATCTTACGAACCCAAGGGTTGGACGTTGCGGGGAGGAGTCACAATTGGATAAATTGCTGCTTGTTGATGGTCATAATCTGCTTTTTCAGATGTTTTATGGAATGCCGGCGCGGATCATAAACGAGGATGGCAAGGCCATTCAAGGCACGCTCGGCTTTATCGGCGCGTTGCTGAAAATCATCCGCATGATAAGGCCTGATTATCTCACCGTGCTGTTCGATAGCGAGCGCGAAAACAGCCGCATGGAACTGGATGCACAATACAAGGCCAACCGCACCGACTATTCGCATGTTTCTGAAGAAGAAAATCCATTTTCACAGCTTGCGGACGTTTATGCGGCGCTCGATTTCATGGGCATCCGCCATGCGGAGGCGGCAACGCTGGAAGCGGATGATATCATTGCTTCCTATGCCCTTGCATATGGCAGGGGGCTCGAGATCGTAATCGCATCTTGGGACAGCGACTTCTTCCAGTTGATTGACGATCATGTTTCTGTCCTGCGGTACCGCGGCGTAAAAACCCTTTTATGTGACCGCGCTTATATCCAGCAAAAATACGGCGTTACACCGGAGCAATATGCCGATTTCAAAGCGCTCACCGGCGATGCTGCCGACAATATCAAGGGCGCGGATCAGATCGGCCCCAAAAACGCCGCGCGCCTTCTCTCAGAATTCCGCACGCTGGACAATATCCTTGCGAACGCAGGCCAGATTGCGAAACCGTCGATCCGGGCTTCCGTCATGCGAAACGCGCAGCGGCTGCAAACGAATCAGCAATTGATCCGCCTCGGCGGCAAAGCCGGGCTCCCCTTCGCACTCAACATGCTTTCTTATCAATATGATGGGGTCAAAACAAACGAGGTGCTCGCGGGAATCGGACTAAAAAAATAATTGGCGCAACACACACAGCCACAGCCCTCCCCATACGAAA
>USBP01000277.1 GCA_900552985.1 uncultured Oscillospiraceae bacterium | reverse complement strand
AAAAAGGCTGCGGGAGCGCCGGGCTTCTGTATTTTACTTTACCACTGGAAGTTTGTAAAGGTATCCTTGCTTTCAATATCCAAATTTGCGGTGGCAATATTGGTTTTCACATTCTCCATCTTGGAGGCCGCATACAACTCAGCGTATGTAATTCTGCCTGTCGCAATATCGATGGTTGCCTTGATATAACCGTCGTGATACTGCATGGTAATAGATTCAATCGTCAGCATCGTCCCCATCATCTCCTGCGCGCCAGCCTTATCAATCACTGACATGCAGGAGCCGTATCCGCCCTTGCCGACCTGCGGATTGGTTTCATCCTTGAGCGTAATGTGAATATTGTAGCTGGAGCCGCTCTTCGTACAGGTAGCGCTTTTGACATACTTGGGCTCCAGCTGGCTTGACCAGCTGAACCCAGCCGCGGGGAAGACATCATTGCTGCTCTGCCCCTTTTTCACATCCGTTACCTCTTCGCCTAAAATCATATCTAGGAATGGGGTGATAGGAATGAGCCCCAAACTGGCGCTTGAGCCCGGGAATTTGTTTTTGACATTGACCTTGTGGAAGCCTGGTTTGTCGGTTTTAATTTTATTAGCCGCTTTGTTGTAATAAGCGACGATCTCCGCCACTGTTTTAGGCTGGCTGTCCTGCTGTGTTTTTACAGGCTGCGTGGTTTTGCTGCCCGCCTGCTCCGCCGCTGTAATGCTCTCCTTCTGCTCCCCGGCCGTCTCAGATGGCTCTGTGCTCTGCGCCGCCTGCGTATCCGTTTCATCTGGCTGTGTTTGACTCTCTCCTGCGGGCAGCGTATTCTCTGCGGAGCTGTTTATGGATTCGTCAGCGCTGGGGTTGGTGCTTTCCTCCTGTGGATCGCCGCCGCATGCGCCCAGAGAGAAAACCAGCGCCAGACAAAGCAGCAGCGCAGCAAGCCGGAATGCATGTTGTTTCATGGGATACTCCTCTTTTCTTAAAAATAAAAATACACCCGCGATGGGGCGGGGCACAACGCTTGTTTCCCTCCTTTCCCGGTTGGTTTGTTCACGCCTATCGTAATCGAAAAGCGGCAGATTGTCAATCTTTTCTAAAAAAACGATTTATAGAAACTTTTTTTAGGCGATTTGCTTTTATGTGCTTGGCCGGCCAAAGGCAGCATTACGCTCCTGTGGCCGGCCGTTGCGATGCGCTCAATCTTCTGCTTTAAAAAAAGATCTGACGGACGCTTTGATCAATTGTTGCCAATTTTTCCTCCCCATGATACCAGCAAAGCTCTCCGGCGCCGGAAGCATCCGGATTGCGCAGGAAAAGGATGCGCTCCGGGGATTGATAGCGGGCGGAGCCATCCACCACATGCATCCCGATTGATTGCGCCTCGCCCTCCCGCAGCAGAAAAAGGGTGGTGTTCCCCTCCGCCGTCCGCTGATAAAACAGGAGGTTGCCGTCGGGCATCTGCTCCAGAGACCGGATATTGTTTTCAATCAGGATCGATTCACTGTAGGTGAATTTATAGAGCGTCCCTGCCTGGGCGTTGCTGCCTTTCAGGTAATAGATAGTATCCCTCGATACGGTGTATTGCGAGACATTGCCGTCAATCATAGTGCGTTCTGTCAAGCCCTTCTCAGAAACGGTAGAGCGGCTGAGCGAGCCGCCGGAGTCCATCTCATCCAGAGCGTAGAGGAAGGAGCCGTCCTCTGAAAAGGAGAATTCCCCCTCCACCGGGTAGCTTTCCATTACAGAGGAGTCAACGCTGCCATTCGCGACGGCGGAAAAAATAAGAGTAGGGGAGGCCTGCGCCTCTTCCACAAGCTCTGTCAAAAAAGCCTCCCATCCAATCTTTTCCGCCTGAGCGAGCGTTTCCTCATCCAGTGTGGAGAGTTGGAGGCGTTCATCCTGGTTCCGGGCGGTGGAACGGAATACGATTGCGGGCGCGGCGGGGGAGGCGGCGCAAAGCTCCTCCTGTTGTAAGCTTTCTCCCAGAAGGAGGGAGCTTGTCCCGTAAAAAGCATAGCAATCATATAACGTACCTAAAATGCTTTGCAAATCAATGGCGTCTAATTCCTCGCGCAGCCTGTCCCTTTGGAGTTTTTCGGTGTATGCGGTCAGCGCTGAGTGGTATTCTTCCGCGCCGTAATCGCCGGTGGGGAAAAGGGAGCCCAACACGCCGCCAATAAAATCGGTGATATTTGGCTCCTGCATGGCAGCGTCGGCTTGCTGTTGATCATCCTCGATAAAATCAGTCCAGGAGGGCTGCTTTGCGCTCGGGCACAGATAATAGAAGGGCCCTCCGGGCACATATTGGTCAAACAGGGCGCTTGCTACGCCTTCTGACACCAGCTGTGCCTGTGTGTTCTGCCCCTTTTTATAGAGTGAAAACACATCCCCCTGCTGTTCCCCCAGATAAAACAGCTCCCATGCTGTTTCTGTAGCGTATAGATGGAATTCTGTCACGCCGCGCGCAATTTCTTCTGTTTCTTCGTCCGTACGGCAAAGCAGGATGGATGTGTCGCCTTCCATATGCAGATAGCAGAGCGCGGCCTGCGTCGGCAGCTGCTCAAAAGCGGCAACATTTCCTTCTATCTGCGCTTCCCGGCGTCGGTTCAGATCATAGCTGCAAAGCGTGCCTAACCCGTTTTGCAGGCCGCGCAGATAGACGATGCAATTTTTCTCCGGCGTTTCCTGATACGCGCCGGAAACGCTTTGTGCCACGAGAAACGGCTCGCCTGCGCTGCGGCCGCGTGTGGAGGCGGCATAGAGATCATAGCTTGCGACGGAACCATCCGCCGCTAATTGGAGATTGGCAGGGTAGAGCAGGTAATCCCCAGTGGAGGTTTGCCGGACGTACATCTCTCCGGCGCTTGCAAAGGCCTGTTCTACCAGAATGGCGTCGCCGCCCGGCTCCCGCCGCATGTACAGGGAGCCGCCCCGCAGGTAGGCGGTTGCGGTTTGCCCCTGCGGGGA
>USBP01000276.1 GCA_900552985.1 uncultured Oscillospiraceae bacterium | reverse complement strand
CCGTGGATAAAGGTAGGCCATAAAATATGGCTTTTTATCCGCGAGCAGCCTTTGCTGCGCTCGCTTAGCGTTCGCCTGCCCCGGGGAATCCGTTTCCTGAATGCGGAGGGCTGCAGGGCTGTACCACGCCTTTGGCATGGGCTTTGCCAGAATGCCCTTTGCCTTGTCGATGGCGTTTTGCTGGAACAACTGGCCGCATTTGATACGGTAATCAAGCGTCTGGTATTCCTCGCTGCCGGGGACAAAACGGGCCTGCGCCTCAAACATGGAGGTAATACGGTTCGTAATCGCGCCGATTTCATCACCGAAGCTGTTGATGTTGGATTGTATTAAATCTTCCTGTGTAACGGCTTTTTTCTCCGCCTGGCGCTGCACACAAAGGATTGCCGGCTCTTCCCGCGTGTTTTCCACGAGAATGGGGTTGTCTGTGAGCAGGCAGCTGTCAGAGTCCTTGTCCAGGCCGTTCAGGGCGTGCGCGGCCGTATCCCAGGCGTTAAAAACCGTGACGGTGGTCAGATAGCGGTACCATTCGCGCAGCTGGGGCGTATCCCGCATGCGCAGGATGCGAATGTTATTGTGGCAGGTCATCGGCGCGCGAAAGCAGGCGACCCGCTCCACCTGCTGGTCGTTCCAATAGCGGTTATAGGATTCCCCGGCGCGAAGCAGGCCGGTGACCGGCAGTTGAAACAGGCTTTGGCACAGCGCGTATGGATCGCCGCTGACGATGGAAAAATTGCCGTGAACCCGGATGGCGCCGAGCTTGGCCTCATCCAGCCGCTTTTGGAGCATCCCGTGGATCCGCTCCTGTACAAAGGGGTCGTGGATCAGCCGCTCGTCTGCCATCAGAGCATTTGCAAATGCAGGCCCTCCACACAGAGCGTTTGCTTCATTCAACTGCATCCCTTTTAAAAAGAGCACGCTTTTGCGCCAGTCCCCGCCGAGCACATCCGAAATCTCTTCAATGGTGGGGCGGATCAGCGCCTCCAGCTGTGCGTCGCTGAGGTGGTAGCTTTGAAGGAATTGATAATTCAAGTTCCGCTCGCTCTCCAATTCCTGCGGGCATTTTTTTGTGACGCTGAAGGTGTAGTGATAGTTGCGGCAGTTTTCCAGATAGGCTTCGCAGCTTGGATAGCAATACCAGAGCTTGAGCATAGAGGTGGTGAGGATAACCTCCGCTTCATTGATGTCCCGCCAATGGCCCCAGGCATCCTGCACCATACGGCTGCCTGCAATCTTCCGGGCGAAGGCATGGAAATCAAAGCAGAAGAGCATCCCCTTGCACCAGGCGTTGCGGATGCAATATCCGCTGAGCACACCTTTGCCGCCCAGCTCCTCATTCCATCGCCTGCTCAGATCAGGGGAAATCAGGCCGTAGCCATCGCTGTCAACCAGGGTAACAGAAGCATCCTTCTCCAGCTGGCAGACAGGCTCTCCGGCGCCCTGATCATCAATGCGCAGGATGTCGGAGCGAAAGCTGGTGATGCAATCGTTTACCACCAGAACACCCTTCGGGCTGGAGACCGGCGTGCTTCCGCTGCAAACCAGCGCGCGATAGGCCTCCAGCTTGGCGGGCACGAGCGGGACGGAGATATCCCGGCCGTTGTCGATCCGCTCCATCAGGGCAGGGTAGAGCGATTGATTGACATAGACGATCGTGGAGGCTTTTACCCCTCCGTTGGTGCCAAGCAGACGGGTAAAGGAGATACCATTTATAGTAAAACCCCGGTTGGCACGGCGGTAGTCAGTGACAGAATCCATCACGAGGCATAGATAGTCCGGTTGAAACTGGAGCCCGTCCAGCATGCAGTAAGCTTCACACAGCGCCCGGCGCGTGGCTGGAGAGGAGGGCGCTTGACGCAGGCGGGCAAGCTTCTCCCGCAGCGCGGCGACCCGACCGGACCGGTTTTGCGTGCCGTTCAGCTCATCAATGAAACGCAGCAGCGTACTGTCTGAGAGTGCGACCAGCTCGCCGTTACGGCGTGCCTGTTCCACCGTCAGGGAAAGCGACCACCCCGCTTTTTTCAGGCGGCTTGTGTGCAGCTTGAACACAAAATGTTGGCAGGGGTTTGCGTGTTTGATAGGGATCCTCCTTTCTGGCGCCTGTTTGTACCCAGAGCCAGAAGCGCAATTCGGGAACTTCCTCTTCATAAAACCGAATGAAGATTTGTCCGGGCCTGTCGGGGCGAGGGCCCATCGGACGCTTCTGGGCAAATAGACGGGTTATGTGGGCCTCTCATTGCGGAGAATATAGGCGTATAGGCGTGCAGCACAGGCTTGCGGAGTGCCGCCCTCCAAAATCAGATCCATCCGCTCCTTCCAGCCGCGAAAAGTATAGAGATCGCAGACAATATGGCGCAATGCTATGGGGAACGGAATGCCCGCCTTAGAGAGCGCTGCCTCCCGCTCAAAGGCGGGCCGATGCAGATAAATCAGCCGGTAGGAAGGCAACTGCTGGGATGGAAAACAGTTCAGCGCCGCAAGCGCAGTGGGATTGATCCGCCAGATATCCGGCGCGGTTTCTGATTGCGGATATGCCGCACAGGCATAGAGGGAGGGGCTGGCCCGCAACCGGTAGATATCCCGCAGCAGGCAAATGGTTTCATGGACGCCGCTGCCCGTTTGGCCGGAGATCAAATAGAGATAGCGCATTGGAATCCCCCCTGTATAGAAGTGATAGAAATGAAAAGGCCGCCTAACTTAGGCGGCAAAAGAACATTTGTTCTAATTCTATTATAGCGGGCACTTGAAAAAATGTCAAGGTGGATTATGGATTTTAGGAGGTAGTCTTTGTAGGTTTGTCAAACATATTGTACAGGGAGAGGAAGAAAGAAAGCATCAAGTTTTTCTTTCGGAGAGAGCCAACCAAGAGGGCGCATAGGTAAGTTGTTGGAGCGATTTTGGTGTACGGCGAGCTGCGTACCAAAATCGGCAAGGGAAAAGAAACGATGGGTGTCATAGA
>USBP01000275.1 GCA_900552985.1 uncultured Oscillospiraceae bacterium | reverse complement strand
GGCCCCTTGAGGGAACCGAGGGAGGCGGCGATGGTGGAGTAGGTGTCCGTCCCCGAGGAGGAGACCACGTGCGTTGTAAAGGTGGAGTTGTTGCCGCCGCCGTGCTCTGCATGCAGCACAAGCGCCAGATCGAGAATTTTGGCCTCAAGCTCGGTGTAGCTGCTGTCCGGGCGCAGGATGCGCAGCAGGTTTTCAGCGGTGGAAAGGCCCGGCAGCGGGTTATGGATAAATAAGCTCTCTCCATTGTGATAGTAGTTGTAGGCGTGATAGCCGTATACGGACAGCAGGGGGAAGGAGGCAATCAACTGTAAGCACTGGCGCAGGACGTTGTCAATGCTGATATCATTTGCGTTGTTGTCATAGGAATATAGCGTTAGCACACTGCGCGCAAGCGTGTTCATCATGTCTGAGCTTGGGGCTTTGAGAATTACATCCCGCACAAAGCTCGGGGGAAGCGAGCGGTAACGCGCAAGCAGCTGGGTGAATTCATCCAGCTGCTCCCGGTTCGGCAGGTCGCCAAACAGCAGGAGATAAACGGTTTCTTCAAATCCAAAGCGTTTTTCCCGCAGGAAGCCGGCGACAATATCCTCCACATTGACGCCGCGGTAAAAAAGCTTCCCATCGCAGGAAACAGTTTTACCATCTACTTCAATAGAAGATTCGATTTCAGAAATTTCAGTCAGGCCGGTTAAAACGCCCTTTCCGTTTAGGTCTCGCAGGCCACGGTTGACCTGATATTTCGTATAAAGCGTAGGGTCAATCGCATTTTTGCGGATACAACGCTGAGCAAGCTCGTGAATCTGCGGTGTAATCTCCGAAAAGTCGATGCTGCTGGAGTTTATCATGCTTCATACCATCCTTTCCATTGAGAATAAAAGATTTGCCAGCCTCTAAAAAGAAAAGCCGGGGTAGCATCCGTGTGCAAGGGGAATATCGCCGTCGGGGCATGCCCAAACACATGCTGACAGTGTTTCGGGGCCGGACTGGCGGCAGAAATCAGGGAGGATAACGCCGCCGGGGGCGCAGCTACGGCACTGAAAACCGATGTGTACCCTGCATATTGACGCTAGTCCAAACGCACAAAAATGTTGCGCTCTCTTTTTCTATATCATACCTTTTTTTGCCCGGGATGTCTAGCCTAAAATCTGCATGGCCGGATTTGCAGGCCAGCCGCAGGGGGATGCGCGTGGCCCAACCGCATGATTTCCCAGCCCTGCGGCCTGTTGCCTGGCCTGAGTGCCGTGCCAGGCAGAAAACAAAATGGGAAGGCGGTTTTGCCTTCCCATTTCCTGTTTTGCATATCATGCTGAAAAGCTGGGTGTCAAACAGCGCGCGTTACCTTGCCGGAACGCAGGCAGCGCGTGCAGGCATACACTCTGCACGGTGTGCCGTTCACAATTGCCTTAACCCGCTTAATATTGGGCTTCCAAACCCTGTTGGACCGCCTGTGGGAGTGGGATACCTGAATACCGAAAGACACATCCTTGCCGCAAAACTCGCATTTTGCCATGTGTCGCACCTCCTTTTTACTGGACAGATACAGAATAACAGAACTATATTATCAGGTCTTTTAAAGAAATGCAAGCCTTTTTTGCTTTTTTCGTGCGCCTGCCTGCAAGGAATTTTATAAATATGATAAAGCGGAAAAAACAAATTTTTATGTTTTATGTTTTAACTAAAAAACAGAGATCTATTTTGGCAAAATTATATATTGAGATGTAATTCCAATTATAGTATAATTTATCCATTCAATAAATTGGAGATTCAGTGGGTAGCCTCAGCTGGGGATAGAGCAGAGTGAGGCAGGCGGAATGAGGCCGTTCCAATCGTGAGAGCGCGCTTCAAACTGCTGTGGCTGAAAGAGGAGTATCGTGTTTTTTGGAAAGATCTGCTGATTTATCATTGGTGCGTATTACAAATTATAAAGCGGTTTGGAGCATCCTTCACAAGCGCCATCGCGCGACCATACCGCAGCTCGCGCGCGAGGTGGGGCTCAGCCTTCCGGCAGTTACAAGAGCGGTTGAGTATGGGCTTGCCAAAGGGCTGCTTCACCCGGTAGGCCTTGAAGGGGCCGAGCGTGGGCGTAAAGCGCAGGTTTATGAGCTGAATGCGTCCTATATGCATTTTTTGTTGATTTTGGCTGACAATGGGAATCTTTATTATCAGGTGCATGATTTGATGAGCAGCGTGCTGCAAAGCGGCGCCTTTCCGGTGGAGGATGCCACTATTTTATCCTGTATGGAGCGTATTGTTTCCGTATGCATGAAGGATGACCCATTGATTGCTATGCTGACCGTAGCCTTGCCGGGCATAGCGCACGGCGGGCGGGTAATTGATTCTTGGGCATATCCCTCGCTCAACGGCCTGTCGGTGACGGAGCATTTTTCCGGCCGCGCTTTGAGAAATATTTTGTTTGATAATGATATGCATGTAGCGGCTCTGGCTGCCCGTTGCTATGATGATGCAGCAGAGGGGATTACAGTTGTGTTTTCCTTTGGGCGCCAAAGCTATGGAGCCGGCGTGCTGGTGAATGGCGCGGTGCTGCAAGGCGACAAGGGCGCTGCGGGCGAGATTGGGGATCTTCCATTGCACGCTACCCAGCGGGGTGAAATTGCGTTTTATGCAGAAAAATTGCAGGCTTTGATTGCTATCCTGAATCCCGGGCGGGTGATTCTATATGCATATGATGCGGATTTAACAGAGGAAATGCTGATTGACGCAGTTTCGGATAAAATCCGCCCTTATGTCAAGCCGTCGTTTGTCTCTGGGAGGAATTTTATTGCCGATTGCTTTACCGGCCTTTCTCTGATGTGCGAAAGGGAACTGAAATCGCGTTTGGAATAATTGGGCCGCACAGGTGCGAATAACCAAAGTAAAATATTCAAATTTTGAAAAATGAGCAGGGGGCGCCCCCTGCTATCCTTTGGGTTCCCCAAAGGATAATGAATCCTATCCGTTACCTTTAGGCAGGGTGCTGTGACGGCCCGC
>USBP01000274.1 GCA_900552985.1 uncultured Oscillospiraceae bacterium | reverse complement strand
GCAGCCCGCAGGCGGAAAGACGGCCATGAGGACGATATTACCGTGCTCGCGGGGGTCGTCGTGGAGAATCGCTAGCATCCGTGTACAGGGAGGGGTACCCATCGGCTTTCAGCGCCGTAGCCGCGCCCCTGGCTGCGGGATCCTCCCTGCCTTCCAGCATGCCTGAGAATACAGCGAGCGCCCGTTTGAGCACGCCGGGCGGCAATGTTCCCCCCTGTATACGGATGCCGGTAGATCGTTTTCCAAGAAACAGCCCTCCTTTACTGCATCAGGGGCCTCTGCTTTCTCAAGCAGGGGCCCCTGGCTTGTTTCCCGCCGTATAGCGTTCTTTGCATCACGCAGCGCGTTGGGGGAGATTTTATGCCTCCAGAATCCGCATAGCGGATTCCTCTTCAAACTGCCTGCTATACAGGTCGTGATAATACCCTTTCTTTTGCAGCAGTTCGATGTGCCTGCCCTGTTCGACGATCCGCCCATCCCGCACCACGAGGATCAAATCCGCCTGACGGATCGTTGAAAGGCGGTGGGCAATCAGGAAGGACGTCCTGTTTTGCAGCAGCTTCGCCGTCGCTTGCTGAATCAGCTGCTCCGTCTGCGTGTCAATGGAGGAAGTTGCCTCGTCCAGCACAAAAATCCGCGGATCTGCAAGCACTGCACGCGCAAAGGAGATGAGCTGCTTTTCACCCGTGGAGAGGCGGTCGCCGCCCTCGCCCACATCGCTTTGGTAGCCATTTTCCAGCTTCTCCACCACCTGATCTGCCGAAACGGCCTTCGCCGCCGCAATCACCTCTTCATCGCTCGCATCCAGCCTCCCGTATCGGATATTCTCCATGACGCTGCCGGAAAACAGGTGCGGGCTCTGCAAAACATACCCCAAATGGCTGTGGAGCCATAGCTGGCTTCTTTCTCGGTAATCGCGCCCATCAATTAAAATCTGTCCTTCTGTAGGTTCAAAAAACCGGCAGGCCAAATTGACCAGCGTGCTCTTGCCCGCCCCCGTTTCGCCTACAATTGCAATCGTGGAGCCGGCGGGAATTTTCAGGTTGAAGTGCTGCAGCACCTCCTCTTCCCCATCTGGGTAACGGAAGGAGACGTCGCGGAACTCAATATCCCCCCGGATCGGCTCCCAGTTTTCCTTTTTGGGGTGAAAAGCGTCCCCATACCTTGCAATCACCTCCGGCCGGTCTACGATTTGAGGCTTCACCTCCAGCAGGCCGGTCACGCGCTCAATATTCGCCTGCACGGAGATCGCTTCCGCAATGGTGCGGGCAAGCTGCTGGATCGGCTCAAAGATCCCGATCGCGTAGGAGGTGAAGGCGGAAAGCGTGCCGATTTGAATAAGCGATTCCTTCACCATCTGCCCGCCGCGGGCCAGCACAATCGCCGTGGCAAGCGAGCTGCAAAACATCACCAGCGGGATATAAACCGCGCTCAGCTGCGCCGACCGCACCGACGCCTTTTTCAGCCCGCCGGTCACCTCCTGGAACTCCCGGTGGTTTTGCTCCTCGATTACGAGCGCCTTTGACGTTTTGGCCCCCATGATCCCCTCGTTATAGGCGCTCGTCACGCGGGAGTGCGCTTTGCGGATCTGGCGGTTGCAGTGCAGGATCCGGTTTTGGAAATACGCCGTGAGCACGGCGATCACCGGCACCACCAGAATCACCGGCAGAGCCAGCGCCGGGTTAAGCAGCAGCATTGCTGCAAACACGCCCAGCACATAGAAAAGCGCCCAAAGAATATCAATCAGATTCCATGCCATCAGCCCCGCGATGCGGTTGGTATCACTCATAATGCGCGAGAGGATATATCCGACCGGCGTCACGTTATAATAGGAAAAAGACAGCGTTTGCAGGTGAACAAAGCAGGCGCGCTTAAGATCGCGCCCCATGCCCATCTCTACCCGCATGCAGCCGCGCGTAAAGCAGATGACGCCCGCCGTCTGCAGCAGGATGACGCCTGCGTAAACTGCGGCAAAAAGGCCCAGCCCTTCGGCTGTGCGCGCCTCAATAAAGTGATCGATGGCAAACCGCTGAAACAGCGGCATCAGAATATCGATCCCCGCGCTGGCTAGGTTGAGCGCCAATATCATCAGCAGCGTTTTCTGATAGGGCTTTAAATAGGGCAGGATGCTTTTCCAAACCGGCCATTCAAACGCCCGTTTGTGATAATCCTGTTCTTCATAAGCCATAGAACTCCCTCCTTTTGGAGCGGTTTTTATTCTGTCTTGCCCAACAGCGCCCGGTCGTCGCTGTTCATTTGGATTTCGTAAATAGAGCGGTAGATCCCCTCCTGGGCAATCAGTTGCTCATGCGTGCCCTGCTGCATCACCCTGCCGCCGTCCAGCACCAGAATTTCATCCGCCTGCATCAGCGTAGTAATCCGGTGGGAAATCAGGATCACCGTAGCATTCCCCAGCTTGCGCTGCAGCTCCCGGCGAATGGCAGCGTCCGTTTCTGCATCCACCGCGGAAAGGGAATCGTCAAAAACCATAACCGGCGCCTGCTGCATCAGCATGCGGGCAATCGCCACGCGCTGCTTCTGCCCGCCGGAGAGCGTAACGCCCCGCTCGCCCACGATCGTATCATAGCCCTGGGCAAATCCCTCTACCGCTTCGTCCACACAGGCAAGGCCTGCCGCCTCCCGGATTTCCGCCATAGAGGCCTCCGGCCGGGTAGCGCCGATGTTTTCCGCAATGGTGCGGGAAAACAGAAACGGCTCTTGCAGCACAATGCCAATGTTGCGGCGCAGGTAGCCGCGGGCAATGCGCCGCAGGTCCACGCCGCCAATCGTAATGCGGCCGCCGCCCTCCGGCAGGTCATAAAGCCGGTCCAGTAGATGCATCAGCGTTGATTTCCCGCTGCCGGTGCTGCCGAGGATGGCAAACGTTTTGCCCGCCGGGATGGTAAAGGAAACGTCATCCAGCACCGGCTTTTGCCCCTCATAACCAAAGGTCACATGCTCAAAGCGGATCTCCCGATCCATCGGCTCG
>USBP01000273.1 GCA_900552985.1 uncultured Oscillospiraceae bacterium | reverse complement strand
GTCAACATCCGCAGGGCCTTTCATCCACAGGTTTCTTGCCTGAAACACGTAAGGGGAAAATCTGCATCCGCCTTGCAAATCCGCACCTCTGGGATGGTGTGGACGACCCCTACCTTTACACTGCCTGTGCGAAGCTGATGGAGGGCGATACGGAGCTTGACCGCGTGAGCGCCCGCTTCGGCGTGCGCACTTTTGAGGTGCGGCCGGACACGGGCTTTTTCCTCAACGGGAGGCCCTACCCGCTGCACGGCGTATCCCGCCATCAGGACAGGCTGGATAAGGGCTGGGCAATCGGCGAAGAGGAGCATCGGGAGGATATGCGGCTCATTCAGGAGGTGGGCGCGAACACCATCCGCCTGGCACACTATCAGCATGACCAATATTTTTATGACCTGTGCGATGAGGCGGGCATGGTCGTCTGGGCGGAAATTCCTTTTATCTCGATGTTTCTGAATACGCCCGAGGCGCGGGAAAACCCGCTCCAGCAGATGCGCGAGCTGGTGGTGCAAAGCTACAATCACCCCTCCATCTGCTTCTGGGGGATTTCCAATGAGATCTCGATCGGCGGCGAGAGCGAAGAGCTGCTGGAAAACCTTCATGCGCTCAATGATCTGGTGCATGCGCTTGACCCGACTCGCCTGACTACGATGGCCAACCTTTCAATGGTGGAAAACGACAGCCCGCTCAACCATATCACGGATGTGCTCTCCTACAATCACTATTTCGGCTGGTATATCGGCAAGGTGGAGGATAACGGCCCTTGGCTGGATGATTTCCACAGAGAGAATCCGGAGATCTGCCTGGGTATTTCAGAATATGGATGCGAAGGCATCACGACCCTGCACAGCAGCACCCCGCAGGTGCGGGATTACAGCGAGGAATACCAGGCATATTATCATGAAAAAATGCTGGAGACCTTCGCCGCGCGGCCGTATCTCTGGAGCACGCATGTGTGGAATATGTTTGACTTCGCAAGCGATATGCGCAATGAGGGCGGCGTGCAGGGGCGCAACAACAAGGGGCTTGTCACCTTTGACCGCCAGTTGCGCAAGGATTCTTTCTATATCTATAAGGCGTATTGGACGAAAGAGCCGTTCGTCCACATCTGCTCCCGCCGGTTTAAAGAGCGCGCGGAGGAAACAACGCAGGTCAAGGTCTATTCCAACTGCGAGCAGGTCTCGATCGCGGTAAACGGGAAAAAGATGGGCTCTGCCAGAGGCAGCCATATTTTTGTTTTTGACCGGGTGCCGCTGACCATGGGGGAGAATATCATCCAGGCTATGGGATTCTGCGGCCAGCAGGAAACCTGCTGTGAGAGCATTCCGCTTGTGCGTGTGGCGGAGCCGAATGCCTCCTATGTGCTGGAGCAGGAGGAGGAACATAAGGATGGGGAAAATGTGGCTAACTGGTTTGCCACGGACAGCGCGGAAGAGCCGCTCCAGTTCCCGGAAGGGTATTTTTCCATTAAGGATAAGGTAGGGGCTTTGCTAAAGAACCCGGAGGGTGAAAAATTTGTCGCCGAGATGATCGGGAAGGTCATGCCGGGCATGAAGGTGAGCAAGGGCATGCTCAACATGGCAAAGCATTTCACGATTGAAAAAGTCATTGACATGGCGGGCGACCGGATCACGCCGGAGATGGTGCGGTATGTGAACGGGCGGTTGAACCAGATCAAAAAATAAGTGTAAGGATGGACAATATCCGGCGGGAGGCTGCTTTTCGCCGGATATTTTTTGTTTCAACGGGGCTTGTGAAAAATGCGTTGGCGGGGAGGAAGCTGTGATGGAGCAGCTGCTGGTCAGTCTGCGGAGGCTGATGCGGGAAATGGGAGTAGAGGAGTATGCGGTGTGCGGTGGTCATGCCATTGATCTGTTCCTTGGCAACAAAACACGCCCGCATAAGGATCTGGATGTGGCAGTGTTTTGGGAGGATCGGGATCGGATCATCCGATTTATGCTGCACACAGGCTGGCGGGTCTTTGAGCCGTGCGGTGGAAGGCGTTTGCACCGTATTCGCAGTGTTGCAGACCAAAGACGGGCCAGAGATAACATATGGTGTGTGGCCCCTGAAAATGGACATTATAAATTCAGATGGTGCGGCAAAGGGCGGTATACTGCCTGTCAGGACGGTGCGGAGCAGGAAAGCCTTGATTTTGTAGAGTTCCTGTTTAACTTCCGGGAAGAGGGGGATTTCCTCTATGATAAAAACCCGGTCATCCGCATGAAACTGGGGCGGGCAATTCAAAGAAAGGACGGAACCCCCTATCTCGCCCCGGAGCTGGGTACTGCTATATAAGTCGGCCTCTCCGGATAACCCGTGCTATCGGCTTGATTTCCAAAATGCCGCGCCCCAGCTGGAACGCGAAGCGTTAGAGTGGCTGGGTAGGGCGCTTTCCATCGTGCATCAGGGAGCGCACGCCTGGGAGGCGGAAGTAAAAAGGTTGCTGGGGCAAAGTGCGGCTGCGAAGCCTTCAAAACAATGATTTTATAGTGAGGGAATTTTGGCCTTTCCTTTCTGCCCAAGGAGCGCTTTTACTGCTGAAATCTGCCGCCTGCTTGCTGACTTCCTTGACCTTTCCCATGAAAATTGTTAAAATATATTCTGTATCAATCGCTGTTCTCAGCCGATTTCAGGAGGCATTCCATGAAGATAAAAATTTCCCCCTCCATCCTCTCCTGCGATTTTGCACGCATGGGCGAAGAGTTTGCCCGCATGCAAAAATGCGGTGCGGACTGGCTGCATATCGATGTGATGGATGGGCATTTCGTCCCAAATCTCACGCTTGGCGCTCCCCTTGTAAAGGCGCTGCGCCCCCATGCCTCAATTCCGTTTGACGTCCATTTGATGATCAGCAATCCGCTCCAATATGCGCCGGATTTTTTGAAGGCGGGCGCGGATATCATCACCTTTCATATCGAGTCGGATTCGCCGGTGGAGGAAACCATTGCGCTCATCCGCGCGGGCGGTGCGGTGCCTGCTTTGAGCCTGAAGCCCAAAACGCCCGCCGAGGCGG
>USBP01000272.1 GCA_900552985.1 uncultured Oscillospiraceae bacterium | reverse complement strand
GGCTGCGGCCGCTTTGTTGGCGCTGCTCTCCGGCCTGGTGCCAGCTGTGGTGGCTTCCCGTGCGGCGGCGCTTTGCAAGGCCTGCGCTTGCCGGAGTTCCGGCTCTGCGCAAGCAGTGTCACCAGACTGTGAGGCAGGCATTGTGTCCTGCTCGGACGCACGGCTTGCGCGCTCGCTTTCCCACATGCGGGAGGGCTCCATCTCAGTGTCCTGTGCCGGTGCGCATGCTGCGAGGCACAGCGGAAGGATACAGGCTGCCAGAAACAGCGGCCCCAAGCGCACGATTCTGTTTTGTTTCATCCCTTTAACCATCCTTTCCCTTTTCCTCAGCGGGAAGAAGAAGGCAACGGCTCCGCCCGGCGGTGTGAGACCATAGCGTTTGAAGCCGCTGCGTCTCTATCCGTTGAAGAATGATTCTCCATATCGTCATTTATTGTAGCAGATTGACGAAGGGTGTCAATGAGATAAAAGAAAAACAGCCTGCGCACAAAACAGAAAAAACAATTTCAGATGAAAAAGAAAAAGCTGATGGCCCCGCTCAATCCCCTTTGCGGATTGAACGGGGCCTGTTTCGGACTCGGTAGATTGTGCTTATGCGCCGATTGCGTTGCCGGTATATAGCTGATAATACCTGCCCTTTTGCGCGATCAGCTGGTCGTGCGTGCCGCGCTCAATGATCCGGCCCTGCTCCAGCACCATGATGCAGTCGGAGTTGCGCACGGTAGACAGCCTGTGCGCAATCACAAAGGTGGTGCGCCCTTTCATCAGGCGATCCATCCCCTCCTGCACCAGCGCCTCTGTGCGGGTATCGATGGAAGAGGTCGCCTCGTCCAGAATCAGCACCGGCGGGTCGGCGACCGCGGCACGTGCGATGGAGAGCAGCTGCCGCTGCCCCTGGCTGAGGTTTGCGCCATCCCCTGTCAGCATGGTCTGGTAGCCATCCGGCAGCCGCTTGATAAAGCTGTGCGCATTTGCAAGCTTTGCGGCCGCGATGCATTCCTCATCCGTTGCGTCCAGCCTTCCGTAGCGGATGTTTTCCATGACGGTGCCGGTAAAAAGGTGGGTATCCTGTAGCACCATGCCAAGCGAGCGGCGGAGATCCGATTTCCTGATCTTATTGATATTGATGTCATCATAGCGGATCTTACCATCCTGAATATCGTAGAACCGGTTAATCAGGTTGGTGATGGTTGTTTTGCCTGCGCCTGTTGAGCCGACAAAGGCAATTTTCTGCCCCGGCGTGGCGTAGAGCTCGATGTTGTGCAGCACCATTTTGTCATCCTGATAGCCAAAGTCCACGTCGTGGAAGGTGATATCGCCCTCCAGCTTTGTGTAGGTCACACTCCCATCCGCCTGATGGGGGTGCTTCCAGGCCCAGAGGTGCGTGCGTTCCTTCGTCTCAGCCAGGCTGCCATCCGGGTTTTCACGGGCGTTCACGAGCTCCACATAACCGTGATCTTCTTCCGGCTTTTCATCCATCAGCTGAAACACGCGCTGTGCGCCGGCCATCGCCATAACGATGCTGTTGAGCTGCTGGCTGATTTGGGTGACGGGTTGTGTAAAATTCTTATTAAGCGTTAAAAAAGAGACCAGCGTGCCAAGCGTCAGCCCGGAATAGCCGCCCAACGCCAGCACAGCGCCCGCGACCGCGCAAAGCACATAGCTGATGTTGCCGAGGTTCGCGTTGACCGGCATTAGGATGTTGGCAAACTTATTGGCCAGGTTGGCGCTTTCCCGCAGCTCCTGATTCAGGGCGCGAAACTGCTCCAGGCTTTTCTCCTCGTGGCAGAACACCTTCACGACCTTTTGACCATCCATCATCTCTTCGATATATCCGTTGACGGCGCCAAGATCCTTTTGCTGCTTTGCAAAGTATTTAGAAGATTTTCCTCCGAGCTTTGAGGTCACAAACAGCATGAGGCCAACCATGGCCAGCGTTATCAGCGTCAGAGGAATATCCAGCACGACCATGCTCACAAAAGTGGTCAGAATGGTGACGCAGGAGTTGATTACCTGGGGAATGCTCTGGCTGATCAGCTGCCGGAGCGTATCCACGTCGTTTGTGTAAACGGACATGATATCTCCATGCGCATGCGTGTCGAAATATGGAATCGGCAGGGATTCCATGTGCGAAAACAACTCCACCCGGAGGTTACGCATGGTACCCTGGCTGATATTCACCATAATTCGGTTATAGGCATAGGCGCACAGGATACCGGCCCCATAGACAGCCGCAAGCGAAAGCAGGGCGGCCGCCAGCGATGAAAAATCGGGCGACTGCGCTTGCGCCAGCGGAATAATATAATCGTCGATCAGGCTCTGCATGAATAACGTGCCCCTCAGCGTGGCCAGAGCGGAGCCCAGAATGCACACGACGACCAGAAAAAAGGAGAATTTGTAATTGCGGAGCATGTAGCCCAGCACGCGCTTGAGCACGCGGGCGGAATCTTTGGCGCTGATTTTGGCGCCGGCTTTTTTTTGCTGCATCATTTTGAAGCACCGTCCTTTCCGTCTTCTGTGCCGGCGGAGGGCTGTTGATCAAAATCGCCGCCGCCCTGCATCTGCGTTTCGTAGATTTCCTGATAAATCGCATTTGTCCGAAGCAGGTTTTCATGCGTGTCAAACCCGTTGATTTTGCCGTCCTCCAGAACCAGAATCCGGTCTGCGTCCTGAACGCTGGAGATGCGCTGGGCGATGATCAGCTTGGTCGTACCCGGTATTTTGCGTGCAAAAGCCCGGCGGATTTTTGCATCGGTCGCGGTATCCACCGCGCTGGTGGAATCATCCAGAATCAGGATCTTCGGCTTTTTCAGCAATGCCCTTGCTATACAAAGTCTCTGTTTTTGTCCTCCGGATACATTGGTTCCTCCCTGTTCAATATACGTTTCATATCCATCGGGAAGTTTCTCTATAAACTCATCGGCACAGGCCAGTTTACAGACCCGAATACACTCTTCTTTGCTGGCTTTTTTATCTCCCCAGCGAAGATTTTCCAGAATAGTTCCGGAAAACAGTACGTTCTTTTGAAATACCACA
>USBP01000271.1 GCA_900552985.1 uncultured Oscillospiraceae bacterium | reverse complement strand
AGCGCAATCCGCGCTGCATGGGCCTTGGACTATTTGGAGAAGCCGTTGTTTTAACCGGACTTAAAAAATTTTAATTTCGTGAACCGCTTGGTCGGCCAGTGTAAGCGTAAGTTCAATCGTGCCCTTGAACCGCTCGCGCAGCGGAACCGGTACGCCGTCCAGCGTGGCGGTGTACCGCCTGCTTTCCTCATCGTCCAGCACGGCGAGAACAGTGGACTTGCCGCCGCCTGTGAAGGAGGTGATTTGGGCCGTCATTTCCGTGTTGTCGCTGTTAAAACGCACGGAATCCACCCAGGTGTCGAATCCCGTGTTGAGCGTGCCCGCCTTGAAATAAGCGTTCGCCCACATGCCAATCGGGGTGGAGAGCCCGCCAAAATTGTGGAACCAGCCGCCCCGGCCTGTGACAACGCTGACCATCTCAAAGGTGTAGTAGGAATAATCCACTTCTCGCTTCCAGATATCCAGCGCGCGCCGGGCAATCTCATAGGCGAAGTCGCTCTCGCCCAGGTCAAGCATCGCTTTCCAGATGAACCACTGGTGCGGGAACCATACATTTCCGTTCCAGTAGCCATTGACCATGAAGTAGCCCGCCGTCATATCCACGGCGCTGATCCCGTAGGGGGAGAGCATTTCCTTCTCGTTGGTCAGATGCGCGAGGATCGCCCTTTTCTGCTCCTCATTGCATGCCCCCGCAATGATGGGATAAATGCCGTCGAGCCCCTTGTTGAGATTCTCTCCATTGGGGGTGCGCAGAATTTCACCGGTGGGCTGGTAATCGCTGTCGTGCAATACGTAGCTGAAATAGCCGCTCTCCGCATCCCATGCATAAGTGGAGAGCGCCTTTGTCAGCCGGGCAATATCCGCATCATAGGCCTTGACGTCTTCCGACTTGCCCAGCTTGGAGGCGACCATTTTTAAAATTTTCCCACAACGGATTACCTGCGCGGTGGAGATGACGGGCGCAGTGGTATCTCGGATTTCTCGCTGCATCATGGCAACCTGCGCGGGATAATCATCCATACCGCTTGTGGAGTAGAAATAATCATAGGTGGTGGTCAGGCCGCTTTTCAGCTTTGCCGTTGTGGAACCCCGGATTTTCCCGGCCAGGAAATCATAATATAGCTTCACGCGCGGATAGAGCGCGAAGAGCTTTTGCTTCTCCCCGGCGCGTTTGAGCATTTCCAGGTAGAGATATATTTGCACCGGCACCGGCGAGCCATGGTGCAGGAAGGCGTAGTCCGGGTTCTTCTCGTCGCTGAGGTAGGTTTCCAGGCTGTATTCGGCAAAGCGCGGCGCATAGTCCAGCATTCCCAGGCCGATAAAGCCGGAATCCCAGGTGTAAAGGCAATCCCAACGCTTGCCCGGCGTGTGGTGGACGATATACTCGCCGTGCTTGTAAATTGGATAAACGGCGTTGGTCATTACCGTGGCCTTCAAAATTTCATTGCTGCGCTCATACTGCCTGCCGGCTTTGTTATAGCGAAGGGGCGGCGCCTCCTCCAGTCGCTGCCGGTAAATGCGTTCATATTCCTCCGGCGTGCGGTAATGCGTATCGCCTTTAGAGAGCACCGCGTATTCCGTATGGGAGGCTCCCGGCTCAACAAAAAGTGTGTGCACAATGGTGTTATGAAAAAAGCCTTCATCGCTGTGCTTGCGGGAAAAAGCGCCGGTAAAGCTCTCCGTCACATCGTCAAACGTAGGGTCGGAGTTGGAAAGCCGCGCCGTCATGCAGTCCTCCAGCGCGCCGGTCTCAATCTCGCGGAAGCGTGTGTTCTCCTGAAAGGTGCGCAGGGTAAACACGCCGTCTGTATCCCGATAGGCGCAGCGGGTCACATAGCCTCCCTCCGGGTGCCGTGCGGTTGTGATCTCCGGCACAAAGTCAAAGGGTGTCATCTCCGCCTGAATCCGCGCAGCGTCATCCCGCTCCACAATACAGAAAAAGTCGAATTCCGCCGCCCCTGTGCCCAGGGCCTTCAGCTCGACGGGGTAATCCCCCTGTCTGACTGCGCCAAGGCTGACAGAGGCAAAACGCAGCTCGTCAGAGGGGGCAAGCGCTATGGTAGTCTCCCCATTGAACAGGAAGGAGGCAGTCTTTTCCCCGGGGATCAGGTTGACGCCGACCATTTTGCCCTTTTCATACAGAATGTCGCTCGTCCGGTATCGGATGACGAGGAGCGCATCCGCATAGTCGTTTTTACAGGAGATCGTAAGGGAAAGCGTATCGCCTTCAGTTGCGCCGAAGGGCGGGAGATACCGGTGAGGCATGTGCCACTTCCCGGCTCTGTCGCCCAGCCCAAAGCCGCCGACAAAGCGGTTGTCTGCAAATTCGCCCTTTTTGTAGCCATCCGCATTCTGCTCATCCCAGGGGCGTGGTTCCGCATATGTATAACGGTCGTATTCCAGCGCTTTTTTATAATCGCATTTCTCCGGAAGAGTGAGCCTGCAATAGCTGGGCGACGGATATTCAATGGATTCAAAAAAGTTGATCAGGCAATTTTGAATCAGCTCAGAATGATTGACAAACTCCGTGCGGATCAAAACGCTCTCTTCCTCCAGCTTCACATAGGAAACCTCTGCATAAACCCGATCCTTCCACTCCAGATCATAACGGCAGGTAAAGATTGAATAATCCGGGCTGCACCTCCAGGGATGATATCCGGCGGGCAGCGTGCAGTTCGGCACGCGGATATCCCCGCCGAAAATGGCCGGAGCCGTGCAGAAATCAAAGCGGACACCGTCGGTAAGCGCGTTATCGGCAATGCGTGAAATGCCCATGTATTTTTTTCCGTAAGGCCCCCAGGCGGGGAAGCATTTTAAATCGGCCAATCGCCTCATCCTCCATCCTGTTTTTGAAATGATTATAGCACCGGCAAAACCTGTGCGCAAGGCAGGCGAAGAAAACTGCACAGGGCGGAAAAAGGGCGCATTGCAGAATGAATATCTGCAACGCGCCCAGTCGCGTACAGGGAAACCAGGCACGCATTCAAAAATCAAAGAAAACCTCTCGGCCGCTTCGCCCTGTAGGGAACGGTCTTGACC
>USBP01000270.1 GCA_900552985.1 uncultured Oscillospiraceae bacterium | reverse complement strand
GAGAGCATAAGATGTATGACGGCCTGCCGCTTTATCTGGAAACCGCACGGGAGATCCTGGGCCGCCCGGTGCGCAATAAGCCTGTGCCGATCCGTGAGCTCAACCCGGAGGATGGGACGGTCACGGTCTGGGGCGATGTGTTCGGCTATGAATCCAAGGAGACACGCGACGGCAGGAGCCTCATCATCTCCTTCCACATCACCGACTATACCGGCTCCTATACCGTTAAAATTTTCGATGAGAAGGAGACCGCCGCAAAGGTCGATCAGGCGATTAAGGACGGCATGACGGTGCTCGTGCGCGGCAGCGTCAGCTACGATAAATATTTCCGTGATTATGCGATTCGGCCGCTCTCCATTATGAGCGTGCAAAAGGAAAAGAAGAGGGACGATGCGCCGGTCAAGCGTGTGGAGCTCCATCTGCACACCAAGATGAGTGCGATGGACGGCGTGTCCGACTGTTCGGCGCTCATCAAGCGCGCCGCCGAGTGGGGGCACCAGGCGGTTGCAATCACGGATCACGGCGTTGCGCAGGCATTCCCGGAGGCGATGAACACGGCCGCGGCTACGGGCATCAAGGTCATCTACGGCGTAGAGGCCTATTTTGTCAACGATATGGTGCCCATCGTCACCGGTCGGGAGAATACGCCGTTTGATGGTGAATTTATCGTATTTGATATTGAGACCACCGGCTTTAATGCGCAGGAGGACCGCATCACAGAGATCGGCGCAGTGCGTGTGAAGGGCGGGAAGGTGCTGGATACCTTTAACACCTTTGCTAACCCGGAAATGCCTATCCCTGCGCGTATCACTGAACTGACCGGTATCACAGATGAAATGGTGGCAGGCGCGCCGGATGAAGAGGCAGCCGTGCGCTCGTTTTTTGATTTCTGCGGTGAGGCGGCCACGCTTGTGGCGCACAATGCGCCCTTTGACACCGGCTTTATCCGCGCCGTCTGCGCACGCCACGGCATGGAATATGATTATACCAGCGTCGACACGGTGCCCATGAGCCGTTCCCTTTTAAAAGGGCTGAAAAATTATAAGCTGGACACGGTTGCAAAATATTTGAAGCTGGAGGATTTTAACCACCATCGCGCCTGCGACGACGCAAAAATCCTGGCGGATATTTTTGTCATTTTGCTCGACGAAGCGCGCAAGGCGGGCGATATTGAATCGATCGGCCTGCTTAACACCGCGCTCTCGGAGGCGGACCCTAAAAAGCTGCGCTCTTACCACCAGATTCTGCTGGTGAAAAATCTGACGGGGCTGAAAAACCTCTATCGATTGATCTCCATGTCCCATTTGCAGTATTTTTACCGCCAGCCGCGTATCCCCAAAAGCGAGCTGATCAAATACCGCGATGGGCTGCTCATCGGCAGCGCGTGTGAGGCGGGCGAGCTTTATCGTGCCGTGCTCGACGGGCGGCCGTGGGACGAGCTCAAGCAGATCGCCTCCTTTTACGACTATCTGGAGATTCAGCCCAACGGCAACAATGCCTTCCTTGTGCGGGAGGGGCGGGTCGGCTCGGAGCGCCAGCTGGAGGAAATCAACCGGACGATTCTCAAGCTGGGAGACGAGCTGGGCAAGCTGGTCGTCGCCACCTGCGACGTCCACTTCCTTGATCCGGGGGACGAAATCTTCCGCCGCATCCTGATGGCGGGGCAGGGCTTTTCCGATGCGGATAACCAGGCCCCTCTTTACCTGCGCACCACACAGGAGATGCTGGATGAATTTGCCTATCTCGGCGAGCGGGCCTATGAGGTAGTGGTGGAGAACCCGAATAAAATTGCGGATATGGTGGAGGTCTTGCGGCCCTTCCCGGAGGGCAACTTCCCGCCGAATATCCCTGGCGCGAAGGAGGAGCTGCGCGAAATCTGCTGGGCGAACTGTAAAAAAATCTATGGTGACCCTGTGCCGGAGTATGTGGCCGACCGGCTCACGCGCGAGTTGGATTCGATCATTGAGCATGGCTTTGCCGTCCTCTACATCATCGCGCAGAAGCTGGTGAAAAACTCCGAGGATCACGGCTATCACGTCGGCTCCCGTGGCTCTGTCGGCTCATCCTTTGTGGCGACAATGGCCGGGATTTCCGAGGTCAACCCCCTGGCGCCGCACTACGTCTGCCCGAATTGCTGCCACAGCGAGTTTTTTACCGATGGCTCCGTCGGCTCCGGCTATGACCTCCCGCCCAAGGATTGCCCGCATTGCGGCACGCCCATGAAACGCGACGGGCATGAGATTCCGTTTGAAACCTTTCTTGGGTTCGACGGCGATAAGGAGCCGGATATCGACCTGAATTTTTCCGGCGAATTTCAATCCCAGTCCCACCGCTACACAGAGGAGTTATTCGGCCCGCAAAACGTGTTTAAGGCGGGCACCATCTCCACCGTGGCGGAAAAAACAGCCTACGGCTTTGTGAAAAAGTACACGGAGGAGCGCGGAATCATCCTGCACAAGGCGGAAGAGGAGCGCTTGGCGCGCGGCTGTACCGGCGTCAAACGCACGACCGGCCAGCATCCGGGCGGCATGGTCGTTGTGCCGAACGATCACGAGGTGTATGAGTTTACCCCCGTTCAGCACCCGGCGGATGATGCGGATAAGGGCTCTGTTACCACGCATTTCGACTTCCATGCGCTGCATGATACGCTGTTAAAGCTGGATGAGCTTGGGCACGATGTGCCGACCCTCTATAAGCATCTGGAGGATATGACGGGCATCCCGGTAATGGATGTGGATATCTGCGACCGCAAGATTATTGAATTGTGCACCAGCCCCGAGCCGCTCGGCGTCACCGCGGAGGAGATCGGCTGGCCGACTGGCACGCTCTCCATTCCGGAGATGGGTACGAATTTTGTTTGCGGTATGCTCATGGAGGCAAAGCCGAAGACCTTTTCCGATCTTTTACAGATCTCCGGCCTGTCGCATGGCACAGATGTATGGCTCGGCAACGCGCAGGAGTTGATCAAAAACGGTACCTGCACGATCTCAGAGGTGATCGGTACGCGCGACAGCATCATGACCTACCTGATGCATAAGGGCGTGGAGCCG
>USBP01000269.1 GCA_900552985.1 uncultured Oscillospiraceae bacterium | reverse complement strand
AAAAAAAAAATACCCGAGCCTCTGCAACGCATTCACCACACGGCGGCGGTCTCTCTCCGTGCCCTTGTAGGAGGGCGCATATTTACTCTCCAACAGCGCGGCCAATCGCTCCAACGGATCGCCCTCAATCGCCCGCGCTGCCTCATACGCCGTTTCGCGTGCAACCCCGCGCGCAATAAGCTCCTGTTCGATACGCGCAGGGCTGTAGCCCTTACGGCGGAAGAGCTCCTCCGCCAGGCGCTGCGCATAGGCTTCGTCGTTCACAAGGCCAAGCTCCGCCATACGGGCGGCGGCGGCCTGTGCAGATTCCCGACTGATTCCGCTGTGCGTGAGCTTCTCCACAAGCTCCCACTCGCAATGATCCCTTGTTTCTAAAAGCCGCAGCGCCTTGTGCTTTGCCCTGTCCGCCTCCACAAGAGCGGCAAAGGCTTCAAATTCCGCTTCGTCAATCTCCATGCCGGACACAAGCCCACAGCTCAGCCAGAGCTCCCGATTCGTTGTCAGCCTGTATTCCCCATTCAGCAGGAGATGGATCTTCTGCCCCTTCCCTTGCTGCGCCGTCAGGATCATGCCTCATCGTCATCCACGGCGATATCAAGCTTTGCGCGCGCGGCTGCGCGCGTAGTCGGCTTCGCTGCGGGGGCTGACTGCACCAGCGTCTCCCTGGGGGATTCCTGCCTGGTATCCGCTGCGGGCGCAGCGCGGCGGTCGTTATTCAGTTTGCCGAGATCCGCGCGGATTTTTGCCTCGATTTCATCCGCCAGCTCTGTATTGGTGCGAAACAACTCCTTCACATTATCGCGGCCCTGCCCCAACCGGCTCTCGCCATAGGAGAACCAGGCGCCGCTTTTCTGAATGATGCCAAGCTTTACGCCAATATCCAGCAGCTCGCCTTCACGGGAGATGCCTTTGCCATACATGATGTCGAATTCCGCCTCTTTGAAGGGCGGCGCAACCTTGTTTTTCACGATCTTTGCACGCGTGCGGGAACCCACCAATTCATTGCCCGCCGCCTTGAGCTGCTCCGTGCGGCGCACATCGATGCGCATAGAAGCGTAGAATTTCAGCGCGCGGCCGCCGGTCGTCACCTCCGGATTGCCATACACCACGCCAACCTTCTCACGCAGCTGATTGATGAAGATTAAAATGCAGTTGGATTTGGAGATGGAGCCGGCCAGCTTGCGCAGCGCCTGTGACATCAGCCTTGCATGCAGGCCTACGTGGGAATCTCCCATTTCGCCCTCGATCTCCGCGCGCGGCACCAGAGCGGCCACGGAGTCGACCACCACGTCAATCGCACCGGAGCGCACGAGCGCCTCCGTAATTTCAAGCGCCTGCTCGCCGTTATCCGGCTGGGAGACGAGCAGGGAATCGACATCTACGCCGAGATTCTCCGCATAGATCGGGTCAAGCGCGTGCTCAGCGTCGATAAACGCAGCCTCCCCGCCGGCCTTCTGCGCCTGGGCGACCACGTGCAGCGCAAGAGTGGTTTTACCGGAGGATTCCGGGCCATAAATCTCGATAATCCTGCCGCGCGGCAGCCCGCCGATGCCGGTGGCGACGTCAAGCGAGATGGAGCCGGTGGGAATCGACGCAACGTTCATGCCGTTGTTTTGACCCAGACGCATAATGGCTCCCTTGCCATATTGCTTTTCAATCTGCGCAAGCGCAGTCTCCAACGCTTTTTGTTTATCCGCCATAAAATGAATCCCTCCGATTGCAATTCGCACATTTGTTCGTTCTGCCTGCTATTATAAAGGATTCCCAGGAAAATTGCAAGAGGAATTGTAAAGGAAAACGGGAACATTGTGATCTCTGTAGAGGCCAAGCCTCTCCGCGTCCCCATGCGGGACGCCGCCCTGAATTTTACGCGCATGCCTGCGTTGTGTATCGGAGTGATTGCACCAGGCGTCAGCGTGCGAGATCAGTATCCGATCAGATTAAAGCCCGATTCTACCAGAGGGAACCGAAAGGCGGTGCGCGTACCGGGAACGGTTTATATGTTTTCCGCCAAAAGGCAGCGGCCTGCTCCAAGGGAGCAGGCCACATTTTATGGTAATGCCGCCTTTTTAGCCGCATCAGCACCGGTTGCACCAGAACCCTCCCCCGGGCAGGGCAAAAATATGGATCGCAAATAGTTGGGGCGGCATGCTGTTGGTCATAATTCCATTATATCGGATACGCACAATATTACCCGGGCGGAACCGGCGTGCGTTGCGTGTTATGACGACGACTCGCTGACGGGTCCTAAAATCCATCACCAGTAAACGATCCCACTGTACATTGAGAACGAGAGCCTGCATCATCATATTCATCACCTCCAATCGCCACAGTTACAGAATATGGCGTATGGAGGCTGGAGGAAGCTTGTCCTCCCCATTCTGCTGCAAAAGCAGGGCGTTCAAGCCTCCAGCTTTCCGTAATCAGGAGCGCCCGGCACGATGGCATCCAAGCCAAGCGGCAGCAAGCTGCACAGGCTTTCGGAGCACTCTCGATATTGATTTAGATCTGGAGGACGGCCTCATGGCAAATGAAAAAAGCCGGAAGACCTTTTGTACCGCTTACCTCTGCGATACAAAGCCCTTCCGGCTTTACTTGTCTAAAGGGCTCCGCCCGACGTCTGCCCCCGATAATGGTGCGCCTGTTCCAGCATCATATCCTTAACCTTCATCAGACGCGCCGTCGTGCTGCGCTCATTTTCATCCAGCTTCATGGTGATATAGCGGATTGTCTCTTCATACTGGGGGATCATCACATGCTCCAGCGCATTGACGCGGCGACGGGTCTTTTCAATCTCCTCCGCCATGAGCTGGCAGGATTTCTCCACCTCCGCCAGGCGCAGCAGCTTCGGCATGATCGCAGCCAGAGCGCGTACCGCGTCATCCAGATCGCCGGAGGTAAAAGCGTAGCCATAGGGAAAGATATCGTTTTCATCCGCTGTTTTCAGCCTGGTATGGTAGACGGGGATACGCACGCTCATAATTTCTTTTTCCTCAATCTCCAGCTGCATTTCCTGCTTGGGGAGCATCAGCGCAACCGCCAGCGCCTCATCCTG
>USBP01000268.1 GCA_900552985.1 uncultured Oscillospiraceae bacterium | reverse complement strand
GCGCGCGGGAAATCTCCTCATCCGTTGCATCCGCTTTGCGCCACTGCATATTTTCCCGAAGCGTCCCCGCGAACAGCACGGCCTTTTGCGGCACCACGCCGATCTGACCGCGCAGCTCAGCAAAGGGATACGTTTTCACATCCACGCCGTCAATCAGCACCCGGCCGGCCGTCACATCATAAAAGCGCGGGATCAGATTGACAAAGGTGGATTTTCCGGATCCAGTGCCGCCAATCACACCGATCGTCTCACCCTGCCGGACGCACAGGCCGATATCCTCCAGCGCATTCTCCTGCGCACCCGCATAGGCAAACGACACGCCTTCAAACGATACCTTGGGTGTCTGTGCATCCGCCCGCACGAAAACAGCCGTGTTTCCCGCATCCGTCACACTGGGGGCGAGCTCCAGCACCTCGCTGACGCGCGCGCCGCAGGCCGACGCCTTTGTAAAGATCACAACGAGGTTGGCAATCACGATCAGTGCCAGCATGATCTGCGTCATATAGCTCACAAGAGCGGTGATTTCCCCCTGCGTGAGCCTGCCTGTATCCACCTGAAGCCCGCCGAACCAGATGATCGCGATGATCGCCAGATTGACGATCACACTGGTCGCAGGGTTAAGCAGGGCCGAAATTTTGCCCACCCTGACCGCCGTGCGCTCAATATCCGACGCCGCCTCCTGAAAGCGCTCCTGCTCCGCCTCCTGCCGGGAAAAGGCCCGAATCACGCGCGCGCCGGAAAGATTCTCCCGGGTGATAAGCGATACACGATCCAAAAACTTCTGCGTCACTTTATAAAACGGTATGGAACGGCTCATAATCAGATAAATCGCTCCCGCAATCAGCGGCGCCGCCGCCAGAAAAATCAGCGAAAGCCGCAGATCGATCAGCATGGCCATCACGGTAGAGCCGAGCACCAGAAACGGCGCGCGAATCACAAGCCGGATCAGCATCGCCACCGCCAGCTGCAACTGGTTGACGTCGTTAATGAGCCTTGTCAGCAAAGATGGGGTTCCAATTTTATCAACCTCTGCATAGGAAAGGCTGTTGATATGGCGGAAGAGGTCGTTTCGCAGCACCGTACCCACACCCTGCGACGCTTTTGCTGCAAAATACTGGCAGACCAGCGCGCACAGCAGGCCGGTCACACCCAGTAAGACAAGCACGCCGCCCATCCGCAGGATATAAGATGGGTGATTCCCACGAATACCAGTATCAATGATCTGCGCCATGACAAGGGGGACGATCAATTCAAAAATGGCCTCCGTCAGCTTAAACAGCGGGCCGAGGATCACCTCTTTACGGAAATCCCTGAGATAACGTACCAGCTTGCGCATTTTGTCACTCCTCTTGGAACCAGATGATATCCTTTAAAATAAAAATAGATTTTTACGGAGATATGGACACAAAGGCTTTTGCACGCTTTGGGGCCGGTCCGTCAGATTCTATCCCCCACATTGGAAGGCTGATATCTGACCTCATGCTTCCATTGCGCAGAGCGCAATTTGCAGCACAGCCATATGCCGCCTGAATCAATATGATACAATGTTCTCCGAAACAGCCCAAATCTTTGATTGGGTTAGAGGGGATGCATTTCAACGTGCGGAATGCGCGCTGAATTTTGTGTAGATCGTATCGCTCACATGAAGTTTGAGCGATTCATTGCAGTCAATCGTCACGGCTGGCGACAGAAATTCATGGGGATCCCCGGCCCGCTCTGCGAAAAAGTCAGCTACCTGACCACCTTCAACATCAATGACGGAAACCGTCTGCCCCTGTGCTATATCCATGCTTTTTCCGCTGCAAGCGTCGATAAAATATTCCCTCACTCCTCCAAATCCTTTCGCATGATGTAGTCGGTCTGTTCGTCATCCCCCACCACAAACGAATGTATTCCGATCTGATAAAAGCCATTCCGTTTGTAAAAGCGGAGCGCTTTTTCATTCTTCTCCCAGACACCGAGCCAGATATATTTTTTCTTCCTCTGTATGGCTGTGCTGATTGCTTTGTCCATCAGATAGCGGCCTAAGCCTTCGCCTTGAAACTCCCTGGAAACATAAATCCGCTCAATTTCCAATGCCTGTTCATCGTGGATATCCGTCTGCGCTGGGGCTTCGTTCAGCTTCAGGTATCCGGCCAGCTCCCCGTCCCAGTACAAAAAGTAAAATGACGCATTTGTGTCCGACAATTCTGCGCGGATTTTTTCTGGCGCAAAGGCTTTGTCCAGATAGGCGGCCATGTTTTCCGGCGTATTCCTATCGGCAAAGGTTTCAAAAAACCTCTGCCGGGAAAAGGCTTGAAGAATATCCAGATCTTCCATCGTACATTGTTTGAAAAACGTAACCACTGTCATTTACTCCTCATCGTATCAAGCTTCATTCGCTGTTGATACAATTTTACCATGATTCATGAGAAGTGTCCATGTGCGGTGTAAATCCATTCCGCACGGAATCCTATCTGGCGTGTCTATTATTGTACGGTTTTACTGAATTGGCTCCTAGGAACACGCCGGAGCTTTTCACCGCCTTTTCCAGGCAGCATCATGCACGCAATGCCAATGCGGCCCAAGCCGCACTGTGCAAATTGACAACCGGAAACCATCTGCGCTATACTGATACAAAACACTGTTTAACAAAGCGCAGCGGCGGGAGAACCCGCTATCAGAAAGGATGAGAACGGCTTCAATGTCAGTTAAGGATTTTATACTGAAAAAGCTGGAGGAAAATCGCGGAGAGCCTCTCTCCGGCGAAGCGCTCGCCAATATGCTCTCCGTCTCCCGTGCAGCGGTATGGAAAGCAGTGCACACCCTGCAACAGGCGGGCTATCATATTGAAGCCGTGCCCAATCGGGGCTATACCCTCTGCACGGATAACGATATTCTTTCTGTGGAAGGCATCCTTCCCTTCCTGAAAGAGAAAACGCCGGCCCGTGAGATCCGGGTGCTCTCCTCTACCGGCTCCACAAATCAGGAGGCGAAAAAAATGGCCCTCGAGGGCGCGGTGCATGGAAGCGCCGTTTTGGCGGAGGAGCAAAGCGCGGGCCGGGGGCGTGTCGGCAGAAG
>USBP01000267.1 GCA_900552985.1 uncultured Oscillospiraceae bacterium | reverse complement strand
GGGGAGCCGATGGCTTAATCATCGAGGTGCACAACAACCCGGAGAAAGCGCTTTCCGACGGCGCACAGAGCCTGACGCCGGATGCATTCGACGAAGTTGCCGCCCATGTGACCCAACTGACGCAGGCAATGGGCCGTAGGGTCAACAACTGGGGTGCAGCTGAGTAAAAAGGCGAAAAATACCCTTTGCAGAAAGGCGGATGGCTACGATGGCAAAAACGCTACATGTAAATACCGGAAGGCCCTATGATATTCTGATTGAACACGGCTGCCTGCAAACCTGCGGCGAGCAAATCCGCCGTGTCTCAAAAGCGCAGAAGGCCGCCATAATCACTGACTCCAATGTAGGTCCGCTCTATGCCGGCACAGCCGGCGCTTCCCTGGAAAGCGCCGGCTTTCAGGTTTTTACACATCTCTTTCCCGCCGGTGAGCGCAGCAAAACGCTGGAGAGCATTGGCAGTATGCTCTCCTTCCTCGCAGAGCGCGCGTTTACGCGCGGCGATCTGATCGTCGCGCTTGGCGGCGGCGTAACTGGCGATATGGCGGGCTTTACCGCCGCCGCTTATATGCGGGGGATCGATTTTGTGCAGATCCCAACCTCGCTGCTGGCGCAGATCGATTCCTCCGTGGGGGGAAAAACCGGCGTGGATCTGCCGCAGGGCAAAAACCTGTGCGGCGCGTTCTGGCAGCCGCGCCTTGTTCTGATCGACCCGGAGCTGCTCTCCACCCTGCCGCCCCGCTTCTTTGCCGACGGCATGGCGGAAGCGATCAAATACGGCTGCATTGCGGACGCCCCCCTGTTTGCCCGCCTTGAGCGTGAAAATGCGCAGGATTTTCTGGAGGAAATGCTTTTCGCCTGCGTCGATATAAAACGCCGTATTGTGCAAGAGGATGAGCGCGAGAGCGGCCGGAGGATGCTCTTAAATTTCGGTCACACGCTTGGGCACGCGATCGAAAAATACGGCCATTTCCAAGGGCTGACCCATGGGGAGGCGGTCGGCGTTGGAATGCTGCTGGTCAGCGCGGCCGGAGAGCGCAACGGGCTGACGCAGGCGGGCGTTGCGGCACGCATTCAAAGCCTGTTGCAAAAATATGGGCTGCCTGTTTCCTGCGGCGCGCCGCTTAATACGCTATTGCAGCTGGCGGCAAACGATAAAAAGCGCGCGGGGGATACGATCCGTTTTGTGCTTCTGCGCCGGATCGGAGAGGGCTTTCTCCACCCGCTCTCGCTGGAGCAGCTCCCCGCTTTTTTTGCAGGCGGCAGCGAGGAGGCTGAAACGGCTTTTGTTTTTAGCTAAAAAACCTGTCGCCTTTTTATACTTTTGTAACATTTTTTCTATATAATGGACGATTAAGAGGAATCTCTATCGAGCGGCATTGTGCCGATGGAGTCCTTTAACGATACAAAAGCGTTCTTGAAAGGAGCCGCCCATATGAAAAAGGTTATTCTCTCGCCGGCAACGCCGCAGGGGGAAATGCGCGTCCCTCCCTCTAAAAGCGCCGCACACCGCGCCATCCTTTGCGCGGCGCTCAGCCGCGGCAGGAGCGTGGTCGACTCCATAGATCTCTCCGCCGATATTCTGGCCACGCTACGAGCCGTAGCTCTGCTGGGCGCATCCGTGCGCCCGCACCCGGGCGGAGTCATTGTTGACGGCTCGCGGATATTTCAGCCCCAAAATGTAGAAATCCACTGTGGGGAATCCGGCTCCACGCTGCGTTTTCTTGTGCCCATTGCTGCAGCGGGCGGGGTTGCCTGCACCTTCACCGGCAGCCGGAACGGCCGCTTGACCCTCTGCTCACGCTGCTGCGCGAACATGGCGTCACCTGTGAAACAGATGGCGTACACAGCCTTCCCCTGGCCATCAGCGGTAAGCTTCAAGGCGGCCTCTTTCAACTCCCGGGCGATATCAGTTCCCAATACATCACCGGGCTATTGATGGCGCTCCCCCTGTGCGGGGAGGATAGCGAAATCCGCCTGACCACCCCCCTTCAATCCGCCGGATATGTGGATTTGACGCTTCAGATGCTCAGCAGCTTCAGCGTGCGGGTGGAAAAAATGCAGAACGGCTGGCGCATCCCCGGCGGACAATCCTATCGGGCGCACAACATGATGGTGGAGGGCGATTGGTCCGCCGCTGCTTTTTTCCTGGCAGCAGGCGCTATGGGCGGGGAGGTATCCGTGCGCGGACTGAACCGCCGCTCCATGCAGGGAGACCGTGCCTGTAAGGCGATTCTCGCGCAGTGCGGCGCACACCTGCGCTGGTCGGGAGACACGCTCACCAGTAAGGCGTTTCCCCTGAGCGCCTTTCGGATTGACGCCGGGCAAATCCCTGATCTGGTGCCTATTCTGGCCGTACTGGGCGCCTGCTGCGAGGGCGATACCTATATCTACAATGCCGCACGGTTACGGCTTAAGGAAAGCGACCGGCTGGAGAGCACCGCCGCAGGGCTCAAGGCGCTGGGTATCCCGATCTCTCAAACAGCGGACAGCCTGACCATTCACGGTGGGCACCCGCTCCGGGGTGGAATGGTCAACGGGTACAACGACCACCGTATTGTGATGGCCTTTTCCATCGCCGCAATGCGGGCAGAGGACTCCGTCATCATCAGCGATGCGCAAAGCGTGCGGAAATCCTACCCATCCTTTTTTGAGGATTATAGAAAAATTGGAGGCGTTGCGAATGTCGTCGACCTGGGGTAACACCCTTAAGCTGTCTATTTTCGGCGAGAGCCATGGCCCTGCCATCGGCATGGTGCTGGATGGCCTTCCCGCAGGGGAGCCCATTGATCTTGACGCTGTACAGGTGCAGATGGCCCGCCGCGCGCCCGGGCTCACGGCAGGTTCCACGCCTCGCGCAGAGGCAGATGTGCCGCATGTGATCTCCGGCATGCTGGATGGGAAGCTGACCGGCGCGCCGGTTTGCGCCGTAATTGAAAACACCAACGTCAAATCGCACGATTATGCCAACATTTTACGCCTTCCCCGTCCCTCCCATGCAGATTATACGGGCAGCGTGCGCTACGGCGGGTATAACGATATCCGCGGCGGCGGCCACTTTTCCGGCAGGCTGACCGCCC
>USBP01000266.1 GCA_900552985.1 uncultured Oscillospiraceae bacterium | reverse complement strand
AAAAGTTACCGCCGCTATTTTCCACAACAAGGATTTGCCCTGCCTCTTGTCAGCGGCTGTAGTAGAAATCGTCACCCGGCATTGCTCCTCCGATGGATTTCGGGTTCGCCTGGAAGAGAACCTCCAGATTGGCCTGCATTGTCTCCTTCATGGTATCCCCTTCGAGGAAGATGATGTTGCAGTTGGGAATTGCGAGCTCCGCAATCAGGGCCTTTGGCATAATCCCAAACTCCTCCACCAGTTGGGAAGCGTCCACTGTGCTGGAGGTCACATAATCAACCGAGGCCTGGTATTCTGTCAGGAACGTGTCCACCGCCTGTTTATTCTTTTGCGCAAACTCCTTGTTCACAATAATGCAGCCCTGTGCAAGCGTAGAATCCTCGCCTGCCTGACTGGTTGCCTTTTCCCATTCAGTGGTCAGGTTCAGCGCACGGTGCACGTTGCTGTTTTCACGCAAAACGCTGGTGACATTCGGTTCCGGCAGCATGCAAAGCGAAACCTCGCCAGAGGCCATGAGTGTGGCAAGCTCCGCGTGCTCGCTCTTATATTCAATGGTTATATCCTTCTCCGGATCAATTCCATTTTTCTCTAACAGATAATTCAAAATATATTCCGGGGTTGAACCCTTGCCGGTGGCATAGAGCGTTTTGCCCTTCAGGTCGGCAATGGAATGAACCGTATCGCCGTTTTCAAGGATATAGAGGACGCCCAGCGTATTGATCGCCAGCACCTGCACGTTCCCCTCCATCTTATTATAAAGGGTAGCCGCCAAGTTAACCGGCACCGCCGCAATGTCAAACTCGCCTTTAATAAACTTGGCCGTCACCTCGTCCGGCGCGCCGGCCAGGGTGAAGTTATATTGATTGCTGCTCTCCCCATTTTTCGCATCCTGCATCAGCTTTACCATGCCAATCCCTGTGGGGCCCTTGAGCGCCGCCACATTCAGCGTAACGTCCTGTGCAGCCGCGCTGCCTGATTCCCCGGTGGGCGCAGCAGACGGATCCTCCGTGCCATTCCCCCCACAGGCGGCCAGCGTGAACAGCAGGGCTACCGTCATCAACAGAGCAAACACTCTGGTTCTTTTTTTCATAAAAATCCTTCTTTCCTATTTTACTAATATATTCCACACTTCCAAATTGCAGGAAGTGGAGAAAGCAACCATCCCTCAGCTTTCCGCACAGGCTCGCAGCCGCTCTGCATCCAGCAGATAGACCAGCCTGCCCTCCCGCCGGATGGCGCCGGCGCTTTCCAGCTGTTCAAAGGCGCGGTAGAGAGAGGCACGGGCAATATCCAGCGTTTGCGTAAGCTGATTCATGCTCGTTCGCAGGCGGACGGAGTTCTTCCCGCTCTGGCGGAAGCCCGCAAGCAGATGGGCGGCCAGCCGGCTCTCCGCCGTACCGCCGGTAAACGCATCAATCCGGCTGTTTAAAAAATAAATCCGGTCAGAAAGATAGGCAATATATTGCTTTGCAAAACGCGGATTTTGCACCAGCATTTCATCAACCAGCGCCTTTTCTAAAAAAAGAACGGTACAGGAAGCACTGGCGGTGATGCGGGTTACAAAATCATCACGGGAGCCATACAGCGTTACTGCGCCAAACACATCGCCCTCCTGCAACGTGCTCATCAAAACGCTGTGGCCTTCCCCGCCCTTGCTGACCTGAGCGCTCCCCTCTATCAGTATTCCCAGGCTATGGTTCGGCTTCCCCGGCAGGCAGATAAACTCCCCGCGCGCAAAGCGCAAAAAGGAAGCCTCTGTCCGCTGCAAAAAGGGTTGGAGGGAGGCGGGCTCCGCCCCGCCAAAGATCGGGCCTTGAGCCAGCAGAGCGGCCGACACTGCCGCCAGATCCTTTTTCATGACCGCCCCTCCAAATGTCTCAAATGATACAGTTTTATCAATGCTATTATAGCAGGCATTTGCAAATTGTCAACCTTTTCACAATGAAAAAGGAATCCATCTTGCATTCCCTTCTGATCCCTCTTCCCGCCCCGCTTACAAATTTATAAACAAAAAAACAGCCACCCTATTGGGTGGCTGTTTCCCTAGTGTCGGCACCGACCTATTTTCCCAGGCGGTCGCCCGCCAAGTATCTTCGGCGCGAATGAGCTTAACTACCGTGTTCGGGATGGGAACGGGTGGACCCTCATCGCCATAAGCACCGACTGAGAAGCGTTTTTTGCGCCCCTCGGTGAGGAACGTATGCTATTATAGCACCTGTTTTTTAAAAATGCAAGCACTTTTTCTATCTTTTTTTATTTTTTTCCATCGGGCTGATTGTAAAATGAAGCCGGACAGAGGCAAAAGAAAAAGCGTCAATGGCAAATGAAAACCCTATAAGCCTATGCATAAAAAGGACGGCCGCCTGCATCCCAGAGGATTCCCGCGAGATACGCCCTTTTGCTGATCATTTTCTGCTTTCATTTTACCCATACATTTTCTATGTTCAAGTTGAATTCCATTCTCAACTATGCTATTATATTTTTTACAGTATTTTTCTAGCAAACATTACGAAAGAAAGGACGTTACAGGCTATGTATCGTGAAATGCTGGATACCATTGGTTTTGTTTCCCGCTTTGATCCGGAAGTGGGGGATGCCATGCAGAAAGAGCTTGGCCGTCAGCAGCACAATATTGAACTGATTGCCTCTGAAAACTTTGTTTCTCCCGCCGTTATGGCCGCGATGGGAAGCGTTTTGACCAATAAATATGCAGAGGGCTACCCCGGCAAGCGGTACTATGGCGGCTGTCAATATGTCGACATTGTGGAGACCGTTGCAATTGAGCGGGCCAAAAAGCTGTTTGGCGCAGAATGCGCCAATGTGCAGCCACATTCCGGCGCACAGGCCAACATGGCCGTCTATTTTGCGCTGATTAACCCCGGCGACACAGTCATGGGTATGAATCTGGCGCACGGAGGGCACTTAACGCATGGCTCTCCGGTCAATATATCCGGCAAATATTTCAACTTTGTGCCCTATGGCGTCAATGAGAATGGTTATATCGATTACGACGCCTTCGCCGAAGAGGCTCTGAAAATTCGGCCTAAGCTGATTGTGGCCGGCGCCTCTGCTTATCCGCGTATTATTGATTTCCAC
>USBP01000265.1 GCA_900552985.1 uncultured Oscillospiraceae bacterium | reverse complement strand
CCGCCCGGAATCGTCCCCGTCTTGCCCGCCGGTGTCTGCGAAAAGTCCGGGTGATAAAGCGCGTGTTGAAAGGGCGTCCATACGTTCCCGGTAGATTCCAAAAACAAAAAATGTGAAAAGGAAAGCCCGGAAGCGCTCAAGCACTGCTCCACCGCCTCCATGACGGCGTTAAAACAGCCGCGCAGCACCGGCTGCGTCTGAGGCGTCCAGAAATTGGCGCTGCGGCAGGAGGCAGGAACGAACGGCTCATAATACCGGTCAAAATCATCCGACTGCACCTCGGGCTGATAAAACTCCCTCAGCAGCGGATAGGCCTGAAGCAGCGCCTCAAAGGAGCAGGAAAAGCTGTTGACAATATAATAATCCCTGACCCAATCCGCCAGATAATGATCCAGCTTCGGCTCAAACGGGCGGTAAGCCTCCCAGAGCTCCATCAGCTTCCGAAAGCCCTCCTCACTATCCTGTACGCCAATGTGATTGATCAGCTCATAAAGATACACAAACACATAGGAAAAGAAGGTTTTCTCCACAACGCCCCTGCGCACCTTGCTGCGCCAAGTGAAATAGGTGCGCAGCTGCTCATAGCCCATCGACTGATAATCGGGAAAATACATGGAAAACGGAGCCTGCCCCGGATAATCATCCTCTGCATCTACCATGAGCTTTGCCTGCTTGTAAAACAGCTCTGTCTGCATACGGCCGCTATGCGGCTCCCGGGCAAACCAATTCCCCCGGGAGAGGCGGCGCATCTCCCGGAACCGGCTGCGCAGCGCCTGCTCCTGCGGGTCGGGGGGAGACACCGGCTCGGCGGAAGAAGGTGCAATGGGGGCCGGCGATTCCCCTTCCAGCGTGATCTCCGCAAAGGCTTCGCCGGTATCCGCCTGCTTTCTCTGCTTCATGCGGGCGATCCAATCATTGACGTAGCGGACGATCTCCTCCTTGCTCTGCGGCACCAAACCACCTCCCGCCATACAGGTAAACCGAACTTATGTTCTGCCCTATTGTAACCCACCAGGTGAAAAAAGGCAAGCAGAAAAGCAACGAAAGCCGTGTTTTTCTCTTTCTTTTATGCGGGCCGGGAGAGACAAAACTCCCCAGCCGCATCAGCTGGGGAGCAACAGATTGATTGGGAAAATACCAAAAGCCCGTCGCGGCATGCCTCCTCCGCCGGGGAAGGGCATAAGGGGGATGCTGCGCGGCATTGCCACCGCTGCACAAAGCTTTTATCGCTTTATGACCCGATCACGATACAGTAAGTCATCTCGCACAGAAAAGCCATTTTTCTCCCAAAAGCGGTTCCCAAGCGAGTTTTCAGAAAACACAACAAGAGAAGCTTTCTGAATTCCTTGACCGGCAAGCGCTTCTAACGCTGCTTCGAGCAGCGCACTCCCTATCCCCTGGCCGCGCTCCTGCTCCTTTACCGCCAAATGATACAGGTATCCCCTTCTTCCGTCGTGGCCGCTCAGAATCGCGCCAACTAGCCTGCCTTCCCGCTCTGCAACAAAGCAGGTGCCCGGATTGCGTTGCAAAAAAACTTCGATGCCTTTCCTCGAATCATCCACGGCGCGCAGGCCCATTCCAGAGGTCCCGGCCCACAGCGAGTAGATAGCCTCATAATCTGAGATCAGCATGGTCCGTATGTGAAAATGGCAATTCATTTCATTTTCCTCCCTGAAGGTTCCCCCGCCAGTTCCCGCAGCAGCTGGATTTCCCGGGCGTGCCCCTGCTCATCACAGGGCGTTTCCAGGCACATTGGAAGCCCAGAGAGCATCGGATGCCGCACGATACGAGTAAATGCCGGAAGCCCAATTTGCCCCTCTCCAATGGGCGCATGGCGGTCTTTCCCGCTGCCCAAGGGGTTGCGGCTGTCCGCCAGATGAAGGGCGCAAAGCCTCTGGAGGCCAATCACACGGTCGAATACTGCAAGCACGCCGTCAAGATCGTTAACGATATCATAACCCGCGTCAAAAACATGGCAGATATCCATGCACACGCCCAGATGATCCCGCAATTCTACCCGGTCGAGAATCTCGCGCAGTTCCTCAAACCGGCGGCCCACCTCGCTGCCCTTGCCCGCCATCGTTTCCAGCAGCACAATCGTCTTCTGCTCCGGCCTGAGGATCCGGTTGAGGGCCTCTGCAATCAGCGCAATTCCCTGCTCCGTCCCCTGGCCGACATGGCTGCCGGGATGAAAATTATAAAAATTGCCGGGGAGAGACTCCATGCGCAAAAGGTCGTCCGCCATCGTCTCCAGCGCAAACTCGCGTACACGTGCATCCGCTGAACAGGCATTGAGCGTATAGGGAGCGTGTGCGATGAGCTTGCCGAAGCCATGCTCTGCCATCAGCTCCCGCAAGGCGTGGGCATCCTCCTCATCCAAGGGCTTTGCCCGGCTGCCGCGCGGGTTGCGGGTAAAAAATTGAAAAGTATTCGCCCCGATGCGCAGGGCGGTTTTGCCAAGGGCCAAAAAGCCCCTGGAGGAAGAAAGATGGCAGCCGAGGAATAACGGTGGCATAGGGCTGTGCCCTCCTTTCAAAAACGCTGCTGCCGCAGCAGTCAAAACAGCGTCGTCTGCATAAGGCGCAGGCTTTGGGCGGGAACATCGACAATCTTCTCCGTCCCGTCCGGCCAGCCGATCATCAGGGGCGAGCGCGGATCATTCTGTTGGAGCCTGCGGCGGGCGCGCTCTAACCCTTGATTGGCATAGCAAGACGCGCAGCCGTTTGTGCAGCTGTCGTAGGAGCCGAGCTCCACGCTCTCCATGCAGCCGCACAGCGGGCGCTGGTTCGGATCCTTCCGATCTTTGACCGGGCACCCGATCACCTGCTCCACCAGCGCAGCGTCAATGCACGCAGCGTGCTGGATGCCATATCCGCTCAAATCGACCGGCTCCGAGCAGGCGAAAAGCGGCAGCCCATATTGCGCCGCAATCTGTGAAAAGCCCTGTGCAACCGTGCGCATGGAGGCCCCATCCGCCTCATAAAAGCCGCTTTGATCCTTCGCGTAGCGGTCAAAGAAGCTGAAGACACACCGGCAGGTATCCCGGTGCAGCACAGCGCACAGGCGGTCAAACTGCTCCACATGCCAGCCGGGCGGA